>JALWRB010000143.1 GCA_027077875.1 Candidatus Heimdallarchaeota archaeon | reverse complement strand
GAGAAAGAACAGAAACACACATCTATTGACAGTGGGATTCTTCGTAGCTTTTATCGGTCAATTCTTCCAATCACTTTTGCTAATTCAGACAGCAGAAGGCTGGGGATATTTTTCAAGTATAGACCTTCTAACTTGGATATCGTACCAAATCCTCTTCATCACGATGATCAGTGCAATTCTGGGTTTCTTCTGGATATTCCTCGAACTCACTCAGTCTGTGCGTATAAACTCTCTCTCTGGAGGGATTGTCCTGATTCTATTCACCATGTACATTTGGACGTTCAGCTTTGGACTTATCGTGGGTGGTACAGCCTTGGACGCTGCGATTGTCTACGGGAATTTCATGTTCAGCATATTGCTCAATATCATAAGCCTTCGATCCGTTTACATATTGTATAATGTGTACAAGGCTACAGGTAAAGAGAAGATTGCTGCAGCCCAATTGTTGTCCTTTGTTCTTATCGAGGCTTGGGCATTCAATGCATTCTTTACAGGGGTATTTGGAGTTCTCTCTTACAATGGACTTGCTTCCTTTATGTATCCTGATCTCCAAGGTATTTTCGACATTATCTACTATACCGGACTTGTCATCTTCATAGGCTCAATTGTGATCAACCCAGATTATATCTACAGATTACCTCTGAACATTCAAGACCTAGTTTTCTTAACCAAAATCGGTACTGCTGTCTACGGTATTGGAAAGAATGCCGAGGAGAAGAGTCTAGATGAGCAACTGTTGGCAGGATTCATCACAGCTGCGAACTCATTCATCAGCGAGATGAAACCAAATCTTGGGGCGGAACGAATAGAGATAATCCAATCGAATAATAGGATGGTTAGGATCGAATTCGGTGAGGTGCTCGGTCTTTGTCTCGTGTCACTCAAGCAGAACTACTACCTGATTAAGTCTATGCAGGATCTTCTGAGATATGTGGAGAAGAACGAGTCGATGGAAATAATAGACCGAGGCTCTTTCTTCGAGGACGATGTCGTCAGGGGGTGGCTCAAGAAGTTCTTCCCGTACCTTGATATAGAGAATATGCAGAGCTACTGAACTTTTGCATTTGAACGAATTCACCTTGGGGGTCTAATTGAACAGCTCTGAGCTGATCGCTAACGGCATCCATGCAATTCAGTTCAGTTCATTTCATAGGAATATGAAAAATGTTCAGAAAACAAATTTCATTATGAACCAATTAGACTTTTATACCCAAATTACTAATCAGCATCATGAACCTGGACAAGATTGATCTGGAACTAATCTCCTACCTGCAGAAGGATGCAAGAACGCAGTATAGGAAGTTAGTAGAGCTGACGGGCAAATCACTAGGCACCATCTCCAACCGGATCCAGCGACTGGTTGACAATGGGATTATCAAGGAGTGGACAATACAGGTTGACGCAGAGAAACTTGGATACGACCTCACAATCATCATCAATATTCAGATCGATGTGAAGTATCTCGACGAGGTCAACCTACACCTCAAGAAGATACCTGAGTTGATAGCCATCTACAACGTCACTGGTGAGTTTGATATCACTGCGATAGCAAGGGTACGGACGAGGAGCCACCTAGACGCGGTCATCCACAAGATCCTCGACACCGATCACATCCGGAGAACCTCATCGAATATGGTGTTAAGAACGCTTAAGGAAGATTTCCGAGTATTTCTGGAGGACTCCTCATGATCCTTCCGCTAGCTTCATGGACCTATGGTTTAGAGGAGTCGGAGATCCGACGGTTGCTCAGGGTAAGGACGAGGTAC
>JALWRB010000142.1 GCA_027077875.1 Candidatus Heimdallarchaeota archaeon | reverse complement strand
TTGAAACTTGAGAATACTTCGTCTATGTCTTTCATCACTCTTGACAGCATGTTTATCACCTCTGTGTGGTATTACAGGTATAATACCTATCATACCATTCTCACCATTCCATATAAATTTTTTGTTGCAATATCAAATTTTGCACTGAGTTAATTCAAAAATATGCAATAGTTCACAAGGATGCACAGGAATAGAGTGAAATTGAAGCGAATCTCTATCTATTGAGATTTACATGTACGAGTCAAGGTTCTTGTGACGTAACGAATTGACCTTACCTCTGAGATTATCCGCCATGTTATCGAAAGCCTTGACAAGATCTGGATTCATTGAGGGACCTGTCTTCTTTAGAGCCTCCTTGAAATGCTCTACTGTGACAATCCTGTTCGTGATGTCCTCCCTCAGAGCGAGCATCGCTGCTTCCCGGCACAGGTTCTCGAGGTCAGCTCCCACATAGTAATTCGTCTCTTTAGCTATGGAATCGAGATCGACGTTATCAGCTAGTGGCATACCCCTAGTATGAACTTCAAGGATTTTTCGCCGAGCTTCAACATTGGGAGTAGGGATATATACTAGACGGTCAAATCTGCCAGGTCTGATGATTGCAGGATCCAGAAGTTCAGGTCTATTTGTCGCTCCTATGACCAGAACCCGCCCCTTCTTATCTATCCCATCGAGTTCAGTAAGGAATTGATTGATGATCCTGTCAACTGGATTCTCAGCGGATGAGCTCCGAATCCTCATCAATGAGTCGACCTCGTCGAAGAAAATAACCGTTGGAGCCATGGCTCTTGCTCGCCTGAAAATGTCACGGATTGCTTTCTCGGTCTCTCCGAACCATTTACTCGCGAGTTCGGGTCCGCGTATAGGGATGAAGTTGCTCTGGGACTCATTCGCTACTGCCTTTGCGAGCAGAGTTTTGCCAGTCCCCGGAGGACCAAAGAGTAGAACACCGGAAGGGGGGGAGATCCCCATCTCGTCAAATGCCTCGGGGTGTTGCAAAGGCCACTCAACTGACTCCTTTAGCTCCTGTCGTTGCCCGTCCAGTCCACCAATATCCTCCCATCTTGTGTCGGGGATATCTGCGATGATCTCCTTCATAGCAGAGGGTTCGACGAACTTCAGAGCCTCCTCGAAGTCCTTCTGACTGAGTCGGAGAGCGTTTATGAGGTTGGTCGGGAGCTCCTCTCGCAGGTCTATACTGGGGAGTATCCTCCTAAAAGCCTGAATTGAGGCCTGCTTGACCACCATTGTGAGGTCGGCTCCGAGGAATCCCTTGGTCCTTCGTGCTATAGAACTTAGATCCAGATCCGGTTCTGTCGGGATATTCCTAGATAGGATGAGCAGGATCTCCTCCCTGTCGTTGGTATCGGGAGCGGACATTTGTACCTCGACGTCCAGACGTCCAGGTCTTCGGAATGCTGGATCTATCTCTTCCGGTCGACTGGAGGTTCCTATCACCAGAATGGACTCGCTCTCCTTGATGCTGTCTATCTCCTGTAGGAGAAGTGTAGTTATCCTGCGGGTGATCTCGCTGGTGGTCATCTTGTCACGGTTGTTTGCGATCAGATCGATGTCATCGATCAGAACGATTGAAGGTGCCTTGATTTTCGCTTCCCTGAAGTAACGTTTGATCTGCCTCTCGGACTCTGCGAGATCAGTGGTCAGAATACTGGAGACATCGACCATGATGGTCGTAACCTGTGACTCACTTGCCACAGTTCGGGCAAGTAGGCTCTTCCCAACCCCTGATGGACCGGAGATCAACACACCCTTG
>JALWRB010000141.1 GCA_027077875.1 Candidatus Heimdallarchaeota archaeon | reverse complement strand
CATCAGGGTACTCACCAGCACTCACAGTTCCATCGACATTGATCTTTGAGGTGTTGGCGTATAGATAGTAGAGCGGATCTTCTGCAAGCGGATCTTGGGTAGTTCCATTCGCTGCACTGACCAAGCCTGTGAACAGGATGGACGTCAACAAGAAACTTACCATAAGAATTCCTTTGTAGAGTTTCATTTTTTATCTCCTAAATCGTTTCTACTTTTTCGCGGAGTGAACAGGAAGCCTGTTGACTCTAGAATTTAGTCATCAATAAATAGAGTCCCTATAAATGAACCGATTGGGTATTGGCAAATGTCAATAGTAGTTATTGAAGTTCACATTTATCCGATATGCAGAAAATCATCCGTACAAATTTTCAATATAAAGGGAAAAGTGTAGAAATTTATTAGGAAGTATCAATCATTTTTCTTGATGCTGATCTCCGCACTCCCATCGGGAAATACTTTAATATTTTCTATTTCAGCATCCACCCTTTTTTCCAAAATACTGTGCAATAGTTCAGTAATATACCACTGACTCTGTTTCGATCCAGAGTATGTCTTTGTCCAGATATCATAGATACCAGGGACATCACCAGACTGACGAAGCCCTGCGATTATTAGTTCTACGTCAGATTCCTTACCCCCCGCAAGTTCTGAGATTTGTTTAAGAGATACCTTTGCCCACGGGGGAGTGGACTGGAGGATTCTCTCAACAGTCTTCATCAGCCTAAACCGTTCGAGTGTATCCGAATCCAAGGCAGGAGTATCCTTGTCAAAGATCCCATCCACCTTCGATCGTATCTTTTCCCTCTTTTTGTTCAGGACATCAGAATTCCTCTTCTCAAGGATCTGACGGGCACGGTCCCGAGCTTTTTCAAGCTCAGATTGGTACTCTTCTGGACTCTCACCTCCGGTCTGCTTAAGCTTTTCGAGAGTTATAACCTTTAATAGCTTCTTATACAAGAGGGGTAGTTCAATCGTGAATGTAGAGATGATTTGGTATTCGAGGATTAAATACACTACTGATATCGCACCTAATGATATCACACTGACAACTGCATCGACTGGATAACCTAAGAGTGGTACGCCAATCACGCTGGTACCAGTGGGGTTAGAGGATGTATCGAGCGCAGAACTTGCAGCGTAGAGAGCGAGTAGATGTATGACGGTGAAGAGCATACTAGTACCAGAGGATATGAAGAACCGGAGCGTCTCCTTGTCGGAAACCGGCGATATAGTATACGGTATCAGGTACCTTCGTACATGGATCTGGTCCTCAAGTGAGAAATTGTCTTCTATTATATTCCCGTGGAATGCTCTGTTAAGCCTCACTAGTACCTCTTTGTTCACCCCACTCGTCTCTATACTCTCGCTTTCTCCTTCCAGAGTAGTTTTAGGGTAGGAGTAGTACATATAGATCCCGAGAATCATGAGGGTGAAAAGCTGAAATTCTCCGAAACCAAGGAATCCGAAAACAAGGTATCCAGAATACACGATGGATATCCCGATCACAGCGATCATGAAGTTCCGGAAGACAGCTGCTATAGGATTACGCTTGGCCATGAGATTCCTGATCAATGGGAAGATGATGATGTAGATCAGAAGAAGTATGTTCCAGAAGATAATTCGTGGTTCAATCAATTTTACAGGCCTCCAGATTTCGCGTCAAGTATCCGCTCCGTCTCAATTTTTAGCCCCCAGTAGATAACGCCTTCGATGACTAGCAACATTGGGGCAGAAAGGATGACCATGCTGACAAGAGTGGGGTCTGGGGTAACTACCGCAGCCACGAGAAAGACCCCGAAGATCAGTTCCCGACGTCTCTTCGTTAATTCCTCAGCAGGAAGGATGTCGAGCTGGATGAGGGCGAGAAGAACCATAGGACTTGCATAGAGAATCCCAGCACCCAACGTCCCCCAAAGAAGGAGATTCAAGACCGGTTCAATTCCGAACCAGACTTCGAGGGATTCCGCACCGATAATAGTGCCCGATGCGGCAAGAATTTTCAATGTGACGGGCATAATCACGGTGAAAGATAGTACTGCACCAACGACAAAGAGGACGGCGGATGCAGCAAGTACTCGAGTTAGAACGATGAATTCTTTCCGGGTCAACCCATCCCTTACGTAGTCGAGAAGTTCCCGGACTGTGACGGGTATGGAGAGAACAACTGCTATGAAGAAGGCAAGGTTGAGGTAGAGAGTGATAGGAGCAAGGGGAGACCCGATGTAAAGCCTGACCTCACCCCCATTTGCAGGAGTTCCACTCACCAACGATGCCTTTGCGAAGTTTATAATCCAACTCAGCAACTGTAATACAAGAGGCTCATAAGGATTGAGTGCTAGATTCCCGTTCCGGAGACCTGGGATGATCATCACAATCACCGTCAGTATCGAGATGTATTTGGCAATGCGTCGGAGGACAATCCATAGATCTTGCACATGAAGGAGTACCTCCTTGGTGTCCGACTCTGTATAGTACCTACTTAGACTTGGAGTGGTTCCCCCAGAGTGAGCTTCTTTTCTTGACTCTTCAAGGAACTCCTTGGCAAATGGGGGCAGTTCGTCCTCAGATCGAGTTTTCAATAGCTCCTCAGTTACTGCCTGAGCGTTTGCCCTGCCAACAACCATCCATTTAGGAGTGAATTCCTCAGGAGCTTTGACCATTCTACCCCACCTAGTCTGAGTTAAGAAGATCTTGAGAAATTGCTTCAATACTTCTATGGGCGGTTGGAATTCCCTTGGCCTTAGCAGCTTCTATAATCTGGATCTCCTCAGGACTGAGGGCAGGATCGTAACCTCCAGCCCCTGGAGGGAGAGTTCCCTCGGAGAGGGAGGACTTGACCTCTTGTAGTCCCTTCTTGTATGAGGCTTGAGCTCTCCCAAGAGCTTGTGCAAGCTCTGGAATTCTCTGCGGCCCAAACAGGATCAGTGCGATGATTGCGAGTAAACCTACTTCCTGCCATCCTACCATATTTCAATTCCTCTGTATCAAGTACGGTTGATGTTTTAAAAAGGATTGTCATAACTCAAACTTTGCTAAAAAGATAAAAATAACCTAGTGAAATCTACAAAGAAATGGGAGTAGAGATCCCCCGCTTAATAATAGTATTAGATAAGTTGCCAATACCAGTGATCTAAATTTTCAGGTTTAGATTGAACTTATTCAGTCCTTATACCATCTACGGATTAATATGGCAATATGATTATTTTATTACCCCATATTGTGAAGCCAGTTGCACTGTGGATCATATTAGTTAGGTGATCCACGGCATCTCATATCCCCTCGTCAAAGATTCTGGGAGTTTGACTAAACTAACTCACCATTTAGTTTAGATCCACATTGAGGTAAATGCTTCTTGCAGCTTATTTCACTGTCGAGATCACAATGCGAGAAACTGTATAAGGCTGAAGCTGACCGCAACCGAATCAGCTCAGCTTGAATGTTCAGTTTCTACCTCAAGTTCGACCGGATCTGCCAGGAGAGTGATGGTTACTCATGGATTGGTCTGAAGTGTGAATGTCGACTACAGTGAACCCTAGGAGATGCCCAGATCGCTCGATTCATCACCATAAGATAAAGAGGCACTTTGTGATATCTGAACTCTCCGTGGAGAGGGAGTATGAAGTGAAAGCATATTACAGTCCTATATCATCTTACCGTTGATTCAATCTTCTACAATAGAAAGACAGAATCAAAGAATAGTTCTAATTATCTTTCATACAATTCCATAAAAATGGAAGAGATGAAAATTTCGTTCCTGTTATATGTTCACCACCTAGGAGAGAGCGGAGACTGGATTCCAGAATTTTTCTGGTACTTATTAATTGAAGAACATGTTTTTTAATGCGAACACCTAGGTAAGTGTATAAGGTGGTAGATTGAACAAGCGTGTATTCAAGGTCTTGGCTTTAGGGAGTTCGGTTTCCCTTAAGTCTAGGCTAAGAGAAAAGCACTTTCAGTCATCTCTCAGTGACTTCCACGCTCTGATTCTAGGTACCGGAATATCCATTGCAAAAGTACGGATGAATGACACTATGATCATTCTTCAGATCTGGGATATATCCACTCACCACCGATATTTCACCATCCGAGACAGGCTCCAAAGAGGGTCATTCGGAGCGTTTTTCATCTTCGATATCAACAACCCAGAGTCACTTGAGGCACTTCCGTTTTGGGTTGAGAACTACTTCCAGAACAACATGCACCACAGTGGACTTGTGCTTGTTGGAATATCGGAGGATGGAAGGAAGGGGAACAACGTGTCTATTGAGCAGGCAAAATCCTATGCCGAGTTTCTTGGAGGATGCATTGGGAACAATGTGCCGTACATAGAAGTTAACTTGAATGAGGATCGAAAACTCGACCTCATAGTGTCAATGGCCAAAGCTATCACAGAGCCCCTCGACAGAGTTGCTGAGGAGCACCCCCAGAATTACATGCTCGCATTATCAAAGATGCAGGAACCCACGCTGGATATTTTAAAAAACCACCACGTAATCCTTGAAAAGAACAACATCAGGGTGTTTGCAAACTCAAATGACACGCTAATTCTCTCATTGGTTTCTAAAACGAATAATCCCGAGATCATCTACCGGGCAATCGACAAGGTAACCGATGAGGATATTCTTACTAGTATGCGCCTGATGCTAGATTCTAAGTTCCAGCCTAAGGTACTTGAGAGGATCAGAAAACTAAGATCCATGCGTAAGATGGGATTGTAGCGACTATCAATCCAAACATTTTAAGAGATTGATAGGCAGGGTGAGTTAATGAGCACGACAGAAACATTGAGGAATATTCCAGCCATCGCGGTCGGAGCAGTTGCCGGACTGATTTTCATAGTCACCGGTTATTTTGCAGGATTAAATGCCAACAGCCCTGTCGATGGAACTAACTACTTCTCAAGGATCTTCACCATGCCAATTGACGTCCTTCCCCCTGGAAAGGCGAGGTTCGACAACGCACTTCCAATTCTGTTTGCAGTCACAATCGTGATCCTCCTAACAGTAGTATTCACCTTTGTCTACATGGTACTTTTCGAGGGATGGAAGCAGAAAAAGAACTTCGAGAAGAGTGGTATGACTTTCGCAGAGTACAACTACAGATCAGAGTACTGAAGTAGCACAGCTAATAATAATCTGCTTTACAAGCTCAATTTTTTCAGAGAATATCTCCACAACTTCTTCATGGGAAACATTGCTCTGCATCCCTGCTCCGAAATTTGTCACCACAGCCACTGTGGCATACTTTATCCCTAACTCCCTAGCCAGAAATACTTCAGGCGCGGAAGTCATACCAAGTATATCACCTCCGAGCATTCTCAGCATTTGAACCTCAGCAGCAGTCTCGTATCTAGGTCCATTAGCTGCCGCAAGGACACCGTGATCATGATAGGAGATCCCGAAACTGGTCATCGTGTTCATCAACAAGTCGCGAGTTGATTGGTCAAATGGGTAGGTTACGTCGGTGTGGACAACCTTCTGGAACTCCTCTGGAACGTCACCTGCATCCGCCCCCTCGTAGAAAGTCTGTGCTCTTCCTGAGGTGAAGTCAATTAGATTATCTGGGATGACAAAATCACCCGGCTTCATCTCCTCTCTACAGGAACCAACTGCATTGGTAGCGAGTATATGGCTGACACCTAGTTTCTTCAGGGCGTAGATATTCGCTCTGTAATTTATCAGGTGAGGCGGAACAGTGTGGCCCTTCCCGTGCCTAGCAAGAAAATAGATCTCGACTTTTCCCCTCTTCTGCATGACTACATCTCCACTCTGACCCCAAGGGGTATCAATTCTTCCTAGGTACTCGCCCTCGATTCCATAGAATCCAGAGCCCCCAATAATTCCAACTTTGCTCATAAAAGGATTGAAATATGACCACCATTAGAAGAATTCGGTTGTGTGGAATAGAAATATCTGTGAAAATGTACAAGTCGAGAGCAAGAACTTAAGGAGTACAACATTGAGGTTAAGATGTGACTGAGAGACGTTTAGTAAAGGCAAAGTACGTCGTCCATGGGCTGTCCAACCAGAGGGATGAACCCCCCATGGTATTGGAGGACGGAGCAGTAGCGATTGAAGGAAACACAATCATTGCAATAGATAAATCGAGCAGGTTCAAAGAGTCCGAGTTTGACTATGTTGATGATATGGGTGCACAACTGGTTATGCCGGGTCTTGTAAACACACACTCCCATGCTGGAATGACACTGTTCAGAGGATACGCTGATGACCTCTCACTTTATGATTGGCTGAATAACTATATCTGGCCCATTGAGGCCAAAACCACAGCGGAAGACGTCCGGGTTGGAGCAAAACTGGCTGCGATCGAGGCGTTGATGTCAGGGACGACGACATTCAATTCCATGTACTGGAATGTAAGAGAAGAAGCTACCAGTTTTAGAGAGGTTGGAGTGAGGTTACTGTGCGGTCCAGGAATACTAACCGGAATAGCCGCACTAGACATTTCAGAGGCACAAAGCCTCATCACTGACCTCCATGGTAAGGAGGATGATATGACAAGAATATCCATAAATCCCCATGCGCCTTATACTGTAAGCTCAGAAGACTACCAAAAGATTACAGAATTTGTCAGGGTGCAAAATTCCAAAAACGATGACAGACCAGATATCGTAGTGCACACTCACCTCCATGAGGTTCTGTCCGAAATGGATCAAATCCGAGACTTTGCAAAAAGAGAGGGATTTAGCATCCCTTCAGAAATAAATACCCCGACAGAGTACATGGATTCAATCGGAGCTCTCCACAACCGAATATTCGTAGCACATGCCATAGGTTGTAGTGCAGGTGACATCGAGATCCTGAAGTTGAGGGGGACGGGGGTCTCCATAAACAGTGTCAGTAACATGAAGCTTGCCAATAGCTTTGCACCGGTTACTGAGTACTATGACAGTGGGGTGAAAATTGGACTAGGAACTGACAGTGCTACCAGCAATAACAATCTCGATATGTTTGAAGAGATGAAGACCACAGCAATTATCCAGAAGGGATATCGGGGGAACCCCATAAGGCCCAAAGCATGGGAGGTCCTTAAGATGGCCACCTTCTATGGTGCACAATGCATGTCGTGGGAAAGTGTTGGTGACCTTCGACCCGGCATGCACGCAGATCTGATCAGCATTGATCTGAATAAGCCACACCTGCGTCCAATAACGTCAGACAATGCCCTGATCTCACACATAGTATATGCTGCACAGGGACAGGATGTAAGCAATACTATGGTGAATGGCGAGTGGAGGATGAGGGACCGAAGACTTATTGGGATAGACCTAGAGAACTTTCTGAACAGATTCGATA
>JALWRB010000140.1 GCA_027077875.1 Candidatus Heimdallarchaeota archaeon | reverse complement strand
GTTCTTTGGACTGCGTAGTATGTGCAGGCTCTGGGAAGTCCGGTAGTAAGTTGATGTATAAATGCGATCTGTGTCACGGCGAGGGGAAGAAGGAGATCCATTATGAGGTCTCCTCCTCTCCTGAGTTGGGGCATTTGCAGCGAATGTTGGCAATGATGTATTCCAAGGTGGAGGAGGGGCAGAAGGTATCCGCAAATCAGATAGCTACCATGTCAAAGATGATGGATTCTCGGGAATTGGTCTCCGAGGCACAGTTAGAAAAGATTTCTTCCAAATTCACGAATGTGGATGACGCTCTGAAAGAGATGAAGTCTCTTAGAGAAAAAGTCATGGAAACAAATGGACCAGAGATCCTAAGTTGTATGCTCTGTGGTTACATCCCATCAGGATCTACATCAGAAGCTTGGCTCTCTGCGAGAGATTACGGGAAGTCCATAACCTGCGATGCGTGCTTCGCGGTGTTCAAACTGTAGGTGAAATAATATGGCGACAATCGAAAATTACTGGCATTCTACCTCTGTCTTTGAGAAGAACACCACTCCGATGAGTGAGGAACTCGAGGACATGTATGTATTTCTAAAACTCTTCAAAGATTCAAATTTGGAGGATTCAGAGAGAGTTTTTATTGGATTTTACGGGTCATTGGTAGGTGTGGTTTTAGGTATCTTGATCTGGATAATTGCTAGCTTCAATCTCTTTGTCCTATTCATCCCCCTCATTGCTTCTGGTGTGGCTTCGTTCTTTTATACGCGAAAACCCAAGAAGAAAATAATTAATCTCTCAAAGGTCTATTGGCCGATTGGAGTTGTGGTTCGGCCTGATGGCAAACGGGTCTATTTCGATCCACTACAGAAGATCGGTGGTGAGAATTTCCTACAGTTTGGGTATCCACTTGGGACATGGAATCAATTAATTACTCGAATGGAGACAACATCCCCGGATAATATTGGAAGGATTCTGAAGACCTTGGATCTCTCCGTACTAACCTTGAGTGCAGATTTTGTGAGAAATGATAGAATGGATATTGTCGGAATCGATACCCCAGAGTTCCACAACTCCTTCATGAAAAGTTCTAACTATATTCAATACATTGACCGTAACTACCGTCCTAACGGTCTCTTGAAGAATGTTGACATCTCGTTGTACAAGGATCAAGTCGACTACATGAACGAGCTCGACAATTATTCCAAGCGTATTCTGGAAACAGCAGGTAAGTTCAGAGTGGCGTCCGCAAAGTTTGTGTCTCCTGTGATCGACCGGTACTACCAAGAGATCGACTCATTGAACGAGGAGAAGCACCGGATGGAGCAGTTACTCCAAGAGACTCACCGAGATATAATATCAACCTTTCAACCAGTGAGAAGTCTTCTGAGGAGGCAGTTTGAGCCTCAGAAAATATCTCTAGAGACATCCCTGAACTTAGCCAACTCACAGATTGAGATGTCCAATTTCCTCTACTCAGAACAGCTTAGGTTGTCGACGCAAAAGGAGGATATCAAAGCAAAACAAACCGCAAAGAAAGAGGCTGCTCAGACTTTTGACAGTGTGAACCAGTACAACAAACATATATCACAACTGAACCGGGAATCGATAAATGTTGAAAACCAGATCAGTCAATTGAAATCACAGATCCTCCAGATCGAATCTGAGATCCAGAGTGTGAAGAAGGCAATAAAGCGAATTGAAAAGAGCTACAAGAGGGCAGTTAAGGCAAATGACTACTATGGGATCCAGACCTCCAAGTCCCAGTTGAATCAGGCAAACAACCAACTTTCATC
>JALWRB010000139.1 GCA_027077875.1 Candidatus Heimdallarchaeota archaeon | reverse complement strand
CGCGGGAAGATACTCAGATGCAGAGTCCGCATTCCGGTATCTTCTCCAATCGGCAGTTCAGTCAAAGAATCCGGTTGACGTACTGTACTTCTGCTATAGAATACTTGAGATCGCAGGTAAAGAGGATCCGACTATCGACTCTGTTGAGCTCTGGAAGAATCTGGGGATCTATGCCCTCCGAGTTGCACGTGATGAGTTGTCAAGTCTCCCCCTCAGGGATGAGGTGAGCGAACTTGAGATTCGAGCACAGGTTCATCGTCACCTCCTGGAGATGGAAAAGCACCAAGAGATGATTACGAGACTTGTGGACAAATACGAGGCTCAACTTGCTAGTGATCCAGTATCTTCACTCAAGAAACTTATCTCTGATCCATTCCTCACCAATGAGATATTGAAAAGGGATGATCTTTTCAAGAAAATTGAGGTAATAAGTGACAGTCTTGAGGACGACTCAATAAAGGACAGAATTACGATTCTCCAGAGTACTCGTTAGGACTATCTGCGTCGCTGTTTCTAGTATCTGCCATAGAGTTATTTGTTTCAGAAATCTCATCAGATTTTGGATCCGAGATGTCCTCATCTTTCGATTTTGCCTTTGGAATGTTCTGGTAGATCTCACTACTCTCATAGTCTTTTGCTTTGACCTCCTCCATCTTCCCCCCCCATACGTCATGAATATAGACGGTCTCATGTTCCTTGAAGTACTCCACCTCTTCAGGTAACGCCTGTCTGACAGATGTCAACCCAACAGGTATGTAGTGTGAAAGAACGGTTCTTAGGTCGTTTGTGATGTCCTCGTGTTTGGTAAAAAGGTAGAGCATCCCGACAAAGTATGAAGTTCCTGCAACTGTTAAAATTGCAAGGATCAGAAACCCAAGGGACTGGATGGAGATCTGGATAAAGGATGAACCCGGATTTTTGAATTCTACAATCTCTGATATGATTGAGTATCCACCGAGAAAGCCCGCTATTCCCAAGAATCTGGAGAGTGACCCCTTCCTTACAAACTCGAAGTAATCATCGATATGTCTCTCGTCATTTATGGTTTTTATTCGTGCATCTCGGAGCACCCAGATCACTGGGATTAACCATGCAACTAGTACAGGGGAGAAGATCAATGTAATGATCAGTAAACCTATGTAATTGTTGACAACGTCAGGTCCGAATCTTCCGATGTAGATTGTGTTCCTCATAATGACTCCGATTAGTGCAACAATTCCAAGGCAGGCAGATATCAGATCGATGATTCTCTCCTTCATGGTTTCCCGAATTTTGGTGAGGTCGACATCGATAATTTCAGCTTCGAGGAAATAGTCTCTATCCTTGGATAATGCCAGTCCGAGAGCCATCTCACCCAGTTTATACACCAACTTCTCATCCTCGACTTTGTGCCCTTTCTTTCTCAGTGAATACTTTCGGAAATTATTCACAAGATAGTCCTGTAGAATTTTAGGAGTGTATTTATTCCATGTTTTTACCGCAAGGTAGGCCACTATTGGGAAGACCACAAATGTTACTGCAAGAGTTCCAGGATTAAATATCCACATGGAGTTTAAACCTACCGCCACCAAGAAAGTCAGGACTGTTTTGATCCGAGAGGGTTTGATGACGGAGAATTTGATGTCTTCCAAATCGACAATCTTTGGCTCAATTAGGTACATACATGAGATATCCTATTACGCTTAAAAATATTATTTGCCTCGGAGTCTTCCCCTCATAATCCAGTGATCCTTAGTGTACACATCGTTTACGAGCTGATTCATCCTCTGCAGTTCTTC
>JALWRB010000138.1 GCA_027077875.1 Candidatus Heimdallarchaeota archaeon | reverse complement strand
TGATGGAAATTACAGCTATGTTGTCTACAATCCCTCGGGTGAGAGGGTCGGTGAGGCCAGTGAGGGAAACCGCAAGGACATCAGGAACGCAGTTGAGGCTGCCTCCAAGTCTAAGAAGTGGCGATCTGCCACCTCGCATAACCGTGCGCAGGTCATCTACTACATAGCAGAGAACCTTGTGCAGAGGAAGACCGAGTTCATCGAGAGACTGGTCTCAATGACCGGTATGGACATGGCATCTGCCGAGAAGGAGGTTGAGCTCTCAATAGAGAGGATCTACTACTATGCGGCTATGGCAGACAAGTATGACGGTGCAGTTCACCACACTCCGGTGAGGAACGTGACCTTGGCCATGAATGAGCCTGTTGGTAGTATAGGTATCGTCCTACCTGACGAGTATCCGCTGCTCGCCTTTGTCTCCACTGTGATCCCTGCTATCTCCATGGGCAACAATGTGGTGGTGATCCCCTCGTTCAAGTACCCACTTGCTGCGACCGACTTCTACCAGATCCTCGAGACATCTGATCTACCCGCGGGAACGATCAATATCGTAACTGGAGATCCCATGAAGCTCACGGAGGTTCTTGCCAAGCATTATGACCTTGAGGGATTATGGTACTTTGGAGGAGACGACCTCAGCAAGATGATCGAGCTCGAGGGGTCCGAGAACATGAAACGGACTTGGGTCTCCAACGGTAAGCACAGGGACTGGTTCAACCCCACCCACGGAATGGGGCTGGAATTCATCCGGAAGTCTACCGAGGTCAAGAACATCTGGGTTCCATACGGAGTGTAATCTGAGACAATTTACAGTACTGATTAAGTCGTATTTTCAAAGCACCGTGTATTATATCATTCCAATTCTCTCTTGTGGAGACTTTCAGTTTCACATATCAACATGTATTTCGGATTCTCTATATGGTTAACTTGGTGATGTACTGCTTGACTACTTCTGGCAAAGTGTTCTTTTGACACTATTGTGAGAATTAACAACATCTGGATGGTCTGTAGTCTCAATTATTGCGATTGTAGTGGTGTGATTGGTAACTATAAAATACAATATGTTTTTACATCTGTTTCTCGCAATTTCTTTGTAATGTTACCCATCAAGGTCTCCACTGTATTTTCCTAATATTCGAATATTTTGATAATATTAAAGTACGATATTGACTCTTACTTCCTTATTGAGAGTTAGTTCAATATCTATCTTGGACGGTGATTTCAACCTACAGTACCTCTATCAAAATGATAGGACATTGGACACCGACATGGTCTTACTCTTTACATCATTTGTAAACGGGCTGAATAACTTTGCTGATGAACTTACCTCCTCACAGATCACGCGGGTTGACCTCAACAATTACTGGTTAGATTTTCTTGAGGTCAAGGGAGGATATGTTCTCATTCTTTCTTCAGTGGACAGAGATTCTCATATGTCTAAGCAGCAAGGTTTCAGCAGGATGATCGAGGTCTTCTTGGAGATGATGGAAGACCTATTCGAGAAGTCACCAGAGTTGCTTCGATATCCGGATAAGGTGGAATACCTTAAATCCTTCATTGAGTTGAACCTTGGAGTCATAGAGAATACTGTTCATTTAGATATTCCCAATGTGAAATCTGGCAAAGAATGGGAAATCGAGATGATGAACGTAAGTGATCTGTCCGGCCTTCCCATCCACTACAAGTACTACGGAGCAGAGCCATTGATCGATCCTGTAATCATTAGCGGAATGCTGATCATGCTGAACTCATTCATAAAGAAAAATCTGGGACTGGACATTAATATCATCCACTTGGGGAATATCAAACTGGACTTCAGCTACAAGAACGAACGTCTCTATGTTGTGGGTATCCGCTGTTCCAGAAAATTCCAGAGGACTATTCCCTATGATGTTGAGAAGAAGCTGGGGTCTCTCCTATTCTCGATTAGCGATGCCCTTGAACTCATGTTTGAGCTCAATCCATCTACTGATGAAGAGACGATCGAAGAAGTATTCGACACCTATGCACTTGAGGCCAAGGACAGGTCTATTATCGATGAAGGGTATAAAGTTGAGCATTATCGTGAATTCCAGTTGAAATTAGGTATATAGACCCCCATTACTTATGTTTTGTAGCATGATTGACCAATTATCTCAAGAGCCATATATTGACTGTGAATTAACTCATTGCAATCCATGGAAATTGAGTGTGTTTTCATCAACTAGCTCGGGGAATTTGAAATGCCCTGCTGTGTTTTATTATTATGAAGATCATGGTAACTATTTTGGCGCTTCCCACTTTCTGAGTACTTCCTAAGGGATATGAAATTAATAGATAATATATTGTAATAATCGAGGATTATGTTGAAAAACCCCTCTAGGTAAATTTTCATCATAATACTTATATGAGATAAAATGAGATTCACCTGATTATATTGGCATCGAAAGGAAGCGTAATTTCACCCCTATCCAATTGGTGGATGAATCTCCGGATTCAGCAGAAGCTGATTGCTCTTATTATCCTGTTCATTCTCCTACCAGTTGCCGGTGTCGGAGCATATTCTTCTCTGGTTCTCCGACCTCAGCTTGCAGACAGTGCTATCACAGATATCAACTCCATTGCCGATGAGGTGAGCAACCGGTTTGAGAGCAAGGTGAACGACAGCATTGAGGTTCTCCGGATTATTGATTCGTCCTCCCAAGTAAAAGACTATACTGCAGCGAACAAGACCGAACGACTGGATCTTAAGGTCAAAGTTAGTGACCTCTTCAAGACTATTGCCTTGCACACGGTTGGAATCGCTCAGGTCAGGCTACTCAACGCTAGCGGTTGGGAGGTTGTCCGTACGGACATCGCACCTGGTTTTATCTACTCGGGCGATGATAATCCGTCCGAGTTGACTGTCGTTGCCGAAGAAAACCTTCAGAACAAGGGCTCTCGTGGATATTTCCTCGACACAAAAGCCCTTCCTGAGGGATCGATATACATCTCCGACCTCGACCTTAATCGTGAGCAGGGGAAGGTGCAGAAGATCGACGGAAAGGTTGTCCCCGTGTTGAGGTACGCCACCCCAATATACAAGGATGGTAACTTTGACGGGATTCTCATCCTCAACTACTATTTCCAGTCTGTCTTTGACGACGTCGTCAATGCCTTTGGTAATACATTCAACGGGATGGACATTAGTATCGTCCAAAATACTGGTGAATTCCTCTTCAGCACTGGACCTTACCAATGGACTGCAAAGGCTAACTCGGACGAGGACGACACAACTTATGAGACCATTTTCGACATAGAAGAGGTTCCTTCATCGGTCTTCACTGCAGGTGGCAACTCTTATGAGACCTCGAATGATTTGTTCGCCTCATCCAAGATCAACATTAAGTTCTCCAGAGAAGCTTTCGTGATCTATTCCTTAATCCAGGTGCCACTCAGTAGTATCTTTGCCAGTATCGACAATCAGGTCCTGATTTCAGTCATCATTACTCTAGCGGTGGCTATAGTCTCGATCCTCATTGCAGGGTTTTCCATCAAGTATACAATCACCGACCCTATCCAAGACATCGTCGATGAGGCGGAGAAGATTGCGGAAGGAGACCTCAGGGTATCACAGGATAGAAGCTTAGAACGCCAAGATGAGATTGGTGTCCTGAGCCACCAGTTCGTTACCATGCAGGGCAATTTGAACAGCTTCGTCAAGAACATCAAGGACTCGACCCTTACCTTCACCGAGTACATGGAGCAGCTATTCCTCGCATCACAGGAAGTGAGGAACATCACAAGGGACACCACGTCTTCTTTCAATGAGATCGGTGTGGGTATCGACAGGATCGCTGAACAGAACTCCGAGGTCAACGTCTACATCAACGACTTCACCGACCTCGTACTTAGCGTGGTCAGCCAGATGGAGGAGACCGTAGAACTCATCAGAGAGATCAATGAGGAAGTGACTTTCATCGCTCTCAACGCACAAATAGAGGCCGCCCGTGTGGGCGCAGTAGGTAGGGGTTTCATGATTGTCGCATCCAGCATCCGAGACCTAGCCAAGAACACGAAGAGCCAGCTAAAGAACATGCAGAACAACATGAAGCTGATAAAGGAAAAGGTCGACACCTCAGTGAGTGAGATCAATACCAATGTCGAGAGCTTTACAAACGCGGCTAAAGAAGTGGTAGAAATTTCCAAATCATCAGAAGATCAACTGAATACGCAATTCGCGATATTCATGGAGATGGCCAACACCATCACCATATTGAACACAATGGCACAAGGGTTGCTGGACTCCACTAAGGTATTCAGCATCTCTGAGTAGGTGATCAAAACATGAGCAAAACAGCACTAATAGTAGACGATTCCAAGATGGCGTCGTTGGCAATAAAGCGGGCCCTTGAGGGGGCAGACTTCACGAACATCCACATGGTCGAGCAGGGAGACCTTGCCTTGGAGAAATACAAGGAGGTCAATCCCGATCTTGTCACCATGGATCTCAACATGCCTGGTACTGACGGTATCAACGCAACTCGGCAGATCCTTTCATACGACAAGAACGCCAAGATCATCGTGATCACAGAGCTCCAGCTCAGCGAAGACAAGAAGAAGGAGCTTGACGGTGTTCTTGAGATCGTCATGAAGCCTGTGACTGTTGCTAAGATCGAGGCAGCCCTCACACGGTTGTAGGTGGAGTCATGTCAGCTCAAGGTGTTGAATCTATCATTCTTGATCTTGGTTATAACCTTAACCCAGTGGGTATCCCCACAAATTTGGTCATTGAGGTTCTTTTTCTCAAGAGAGATGAGATATTCAAGGTACCATTGAGCAAACCACCGTTCATAGGCATCACGTTGCTCCGGAAGGAGACTGTCCCACTTTTAGATCTGAAGGAGATGATCTTCCGTGATATTGACTACGAGTTTGAGGAGGAATACATTAACAAGGATGCATTTATCCTCATCTCTTTCCAAGACACCCAGATCTGCTTAAAGATCAACTCAATCGTGGGTTATTTCAACCTCACAGAGGTCTCAGATGGAGTGAGGTCGGGGCTCAGGGAAGACGCCTATGTCACCGAGATATACCATGCAATAGAGGGTGAGACTGACAAGGAGGTCTACCTATTAAATCTGGATGAGATATTGTCGAATATTAAGCCTAAGGAGGTTGTTAGTCCTCCTACATCTCCTGATGCCGATAGGGAGATCGATTTTTCGAAATTCGATATCCCTGATGATGAAGATGAATTGGACATCGATCAATTCACATTGCCAGAGTAGGTCAGAATGAGTAGTAGTCAGTTTATTGGAAGTGACATGGAGTCCTTTCATTTCCTCGTGAATGTTCCTATGGTTCCTCTTCCTGTTCTTGTCCCAATCGAGCAGATTGACCGAACAATCAAATCGGTTGAGTACACATCTTTTCCGAGTTCAATCCCATATCTAGAGGGGGTGCTGAATCTCCAGGGACACCTCGTTAAAGTGGTCGATCTCGACCTCTATTTCGGTGGGAGAGGATCAGAGGGAAAGGAGGGTTTGGTATTTAATGTCGGTGATGAGAGATTAGTTGTTCGTAGTGCAAGTATCATGGACTCTATCATCGTCTCAGAAGTTATCTCCATTCTTGATCTTAGAGAGATTTCAGGACAGAGCCTCTTCGAGAAATCTATGTTGGTGAAGGATGGCATCTCCAATTCAACTTATTATGTCCTCTTGTTGAACCTCTCTGAACTTCTGCAGGGGATTAACAACACCTTGGCTCATGAAGTTGAAAATGGGGAACCAGAAGAGCTTCGAACCATTATCCTCAACGATGAGCAGAAGACTTCCCAGGAACTTGAGACCTTTCAGAGTACCCCAATGAGCCCGACACGGCGTGTCGAGCAGGAACAATTCGAGCTCCGTTTTATGGTCTCAGGATACATGTTTTCCATTCCTTTGAACGAAGTTGGTTTTCTCATTCGTGACCTGAAACTATCGGTGGAAACCGAGGTTCTGCACCAATTTGTCCTCGGATATGTACAGCACCAGCAGCAGATCATCCCTGTCTTCGATCCCAAGTATCTCCACGATCCAGACGGAGAGACCAAAATGTACTCACAGGCAATAGTACTCCTTGACCGTGTGGAGAATATGTACTTCGGCATCGCCGTTGATGGTATCGATGAAGTTCACAATACCTCAGAGAACCAATATGTATCTAGAGAGATCTATCCCATGATATATCCTGATTCCGAGTACTTTATAGAGTATATAACATGGGATGTAAGCACTCCCATCTTCCACATAGACGCAAGATCACTCTTCCTGCAGTTGATGCGGGGTAAGATGGAGGTTGTGCAATTTGACAAACCCTATGAGCCTTCAGTAGTCCACAGGGACGTAGATCCCGACCAGTCGCATGACTTCATTGGGGAAAAGAATCACTTCATCATCTCATCGGAGAGGTTCCACTTCGCCTTCACGCGGGACAACTTCATCTCGATCATCCGTATGCAGGAACTCTTTGGGGATGAAAAGCAATGGATTACATACAGGGGAAATATCGTTCCTATCTTTCCTGTAATGAATGACCTATTCGGACAAGAGATGGATTACAACAGCATTCTCATCTACCAAGGTGAGGAATATCTCGTTGGTATCCCCTTCACTAATGCCATCGATTACGGAGAGATACACTGGACATCCGTGACTTCTTTTAATGTGGCTCAGATCCTTGGCACCTATGCCAGTGATTTCATGTCCGTGGTTGGTATAATTGGGTTTGGGAGAATAGGGGGTCGGGACACCAAAGATAGGGTCGTGGTCTCAATCGATGACCATGCTCTTGAGAGGTACCTCCGTGTCAGATATAATGAGTTTAATGCTGGGAAAATAGCTGAGGAGGAAATTACCGTTGCAGCCAAAAAGGATCAGTTCAAGGCTGGCCACAGTATGGAGGAGATCTCGAATGAGGCAGTTGCACTTCTGCTCTTCGAGGTCGAAGATACAATTTATGCAATAGAGATGTTGCACGTCAAGGGAGTCAGAAGAGAGCAGGGTGAGACTCAACCGATAGAGGACTTCTTTGATGTCGATCAACAGAGTGACAACCCCGCTTTCTTCGAACTTGACGTCGGTGACTATTCTTTCAGTAGTTTCCGTGACATCAGATATTTCTACAAGAACAGTCTGGTCGAGGATGTTGCAAAGCCCTACGTCAAGGCAGTAATCAAGGGTGATGAGGAGATCTTCGTCCTTGATCTCAAAGAACTAATAGGAGAGAAGTCATATGAGTGAAACCGTACTTTTAGTGGATGACTCTGAATTCATTCGTCTGAATATCAGAAAGTATCTCGAACAGATGGGCCATGTAGT
>JALWRB010000137.1 GCA_027077875.1 Candidatus Heimdallarchaeota archaeon | reverse complement strand
TCACAGTGATCCTCTACGGTCTCTTCCGTGCTGAAGGATACCTTGGTCAAAATCGTACTACCCAATCTCACATTGGATCTGCACCTTTACGGTCTCTTCCCATTGACCTCAAGGAGTTTGAGAGAGATTCGCCGTCGTTCCATATCGATGTCGATGACCTCCGTTTTCACGAAATCTCCCACCTTCACGACCGAGTACACATTCTGGATAAATCGATCTGCGAGGTGAGACTTATGAACCAGTCCATTCTCCTTTATCCCCAAATTGATGAAGGCGCCGAAATCAGTGACATTACTCACCTTGCCATAGTACGATTTCCCAATCTTCAGATCATCCAAGGACTCAACTTGGCCAACAATGTCGTGGAACTCCCGAACTCCTCTACGATCTATCCCAAGGAAGACCAGCTCCTCGATGATGTCCTTGATCCGGATCTCACCGATCTCCTCGTCCGTGTACTTACTGACCTTCAACCGAGAAAGGACCTTCCTCCTGCTCTTGGAAGACATCTTCTCCAGCTTCTTCAAGGAAGTACCTGCCTCCCGAACCATCCGTTCTGCCAGTTCGTAGTCATCGGGATGGATCATCGTCCGGTCCAGCAGTTGCTCGGAGTGGGGCACTCGCAAGAAACCGCTGCACTGCTGGTACTTCTGCTTACCTATCCCCGAGATCTTCAGTAACTGCCTACGCGTGGTTATCGAATTCTTCTTCCTGTAGTCGACAATCCGCTTGGCAAGGGCCTCCCCTATCCCAGAGACATAGGTCAAAGCACTGGCTGAAGCCGTCTCGGTGGACAGACCATACCTGTTCACCGCCCTGCTGACCGTGAATCGCAGGGACTCGTCCAGCATCTTCTGATCGACATCGTGCTGGTACTGGCCAACCCCTAAAGACTTCGGGTCGATCTTCACGTACTCCGCCAGTGGATCTAACACCCTCCGGGCGATGGAGACTGCACTCCGCATCTCCACTTCCAGATCTGGGAACTCCTCTCTCGCTATCTTCGAAGCACTGTACACACTGGCCCCAACCTCAGAGACCACTGCCATCCGTACTTCAGGAAGGTGACTCTGCACGAATTGCGCAGTCTCCTTCGAGGCAGTGCCATCCCCCACAACGACGAACTCCACCCCGTGTCTCTCTATCAGGGATCTCAGTATCTTCGTGCTCTCGGACGTCTTGTTGTGCGGGGCCACTGGATAGATCACAGCTGTGTCCAGCAGATCACCGCTGGCGTCAACGACCGCGACCTTCGCTCCCGTCTTGTATCCCGGATCCAAGGCAAGAACTGGCTCCGGCTCGATTGGAGGTGTGAGCAGCAGATTCAACAGATTCATCTCGAAGACCTCGATTGCACGACGATCCGCCTTCTCCTTCAGCATCTTGCGGACAGTACGAGTGGATCTCGGGATGAGCAGACGTTTCAAACCCCTCTCCAACCCCATCTCGTAGTACTTCCGGTACTTCGACGGAGGACTCCCGTGCTTAAGAAGCGTCCGAACGATCTTCTCGAAGTTGTAGTCGAAGGAGAAACTAAGCAGACCATCACGCTCTCCCCTGAAGAGCGCATGAATCTGATGACCCTTCAGGTGATCAACCCGTGAGTTCAGCTTGACATACGAGGCGTACTTCGAGACCTCCTCCTTCAACTTCACCGTAATCCGCGAGAACAGCAGCTCAGAGACCACCGTGTACTTCGCGCGAGGGTGCACGACCGACTCCTCGGCAACGATGTCCAATGCCGCATCTAAGTCTCCCCCAAGCTTGGACAAAACCTTCTTCAGATTACCCTTGCTCCTCCCCATGATGATGTCAGCTGCCTCTTGGTATCCCCGCTCCCTAGCCATCCCGGCTTTCGTCTTCCGATCTTTACTGTATGGAGTCAGAAGGTCAGAGACCTCGGAAGCAGAACGACACATATCAATGGCCTGCTCTAACTCGGGCGTCAGTACCCCTAACTTCTCCAACCTCATGCGGGCCTTCTCCTGCGCATTCACAAGTGCCCTCAGAGATTTCAACGCCTTCTGGAACTCCAGAATCTCAACCTCGTCTGCTCCGTTCGTCTGATCCTTACGGTACCTCGCAATGAAGGGAATGGTCATGTCATCATCGAGAAGCCGAATGAGGTTATTCACAGTCCTCTCACTCATCTGAAATCGATTAGACAGTGTGAGAACTATATCCATCAGATTTGAGATTTTATGAATTTTATAAAATAATTCCGTCTGGTCTAACTGAAAAATTTTGTCTGACTACAGCTGTGAAACAACCTCAAATATGCACCACCCGAGAGGAATATACCCGTTTCTCTCGATTCATTCCCACTGAACTATAGAAACAAGGGGAGCTTCGGACTTTTTCCAAAAATTATTTCATTTTCGGAAATTATTCTATACCCATATAATACAGGATTTTAAACCCGAAATGCAAAATCGTATGACAAACATATGAGCGAAACAAAAAATGCGGTGTTAAAATACGACGGAAAGGAGTACCAGCTCCCCGTGAAAATCGGTTCCGAGGGTGAGATCGGAATCGTCACCAAGAAACTCAGACCAGAGACAGGACTAATAACTTACGATCCGGGTTACGGAAGCACAGGCTCATGTAGCAGTGCCATCACATTCATCAACGGCGAGAAGGGAATACTACGGTACAGGGGGTACCCCATCGAGCAGCTGGCGGAGAATTCTTCGTTCGTCGAGGTAATGTACCTCCTGCTCTACGGAGAACTCCCCAAACCACAAGAGATGAAGGATTTTGAGTATAATATCAGCCGGCACACGATTCTGCATGAGGATATGAAGAAGTTCTTTGAGGGTTTTCCCCCGAATGCGCATCCGATGACTGTTCTGTCTACGATGGTTGCTGCGATGGCGGCTTATTACCCCAAGACCGACTATGCTGAGGACCGGAAGAACAATATTATCCGGTTGTTGGCGAAGGTCCCGACGATTGCAGCGTTCTCGTACAAGAAGTCGATTGGTCATCCGTTCATCTATCCTGACAACAGTTTGGACTACGTCTCTAACTTCCTGAAGATGATGTTTGCCATTCCTTCTGAGGAGTATACCGTCAATCCAGTTGTGAAGAAGTCCTTGGAGAAGTTGCTGATCCTTCATGCGGATCATGAGCAGAACGCCTCTGCATCTACTGTTAGGATGGTTGGTTCTACAGAGGCTAATCTGTTCCACTCTATTTCTGCTGGTATCCATGCTCTTTCGGGTCCCCTCCACGGTGCAGCGAACCAGAAGGTGATTGAGATGCTGGAGAAGATCCAGAAGGACGGAGGTGACTACGAGAAGTACATGAAGATGGCGAAGGACAAGTCTTCAGGGTTCAGGTTGATGGGTTTTGGTCATCGTGTGTACAAGAACTTCGATCCCCGTGCTGTCATTCTGAAGAAGTCAGCGGACGATGTGCTGAAGGCGCTGCAGGTTGAGGATCCCCTCTTGGACATCGCGAAGAACCTCGAGGCGATTGCTCTCGAGGACGACTACTTCGTGCAGAGGAAGCTGTACCCGAACGTGGACTTCTACTCGGGCATCATCTACAGGGCGTTGGGTATTCCCACGAACATGTTCACGGTGATGTTCGCTCTTGGCAGGCTCCCCGGGTGGGTCTCACAGTGGAAGGAGATTAACGACGACCCTGAGTTCAGGATTCACCGACCGAGGCAGATCTACACTGGGTACAATGAGCGTCAGTACGTTCCACTTGATCAGAGGAGCTAAGCGCTGATCCCGAACTCATATTAGTGTATATTATATCGTAATGTACTGCTAAATCACACGTGTAAGTGCGCAAACATGCGTCTCAAAGCTTAAATATTTCAGAAATTCTTGTGGCATAACAATGAAGATTACAAGACACATTGTACTTGCTTCGGCTCTTGTCATGATGATGATGACCACCATGACCAGCGCTGCATCAGCAACCTCCCTGTACTACTCCGACGCTTCTGTCACCGTAGACGGAGAGGTCAAGGCTTCAGAGTATCCCTATCAGCTTGCTCTGAAGGATCTGGATGGAAACGATCTTGCGACTGTTTACTTCTTCCACGATGGCACAAACGTGTATGTCGGTATCGTTGCTCCCCATGAAGCTTGGACCGGTTTTGGTATGAACAAACAGGGACAGGGTATGATCGGTGGTGACTTTGTCATCACTGAGAAAGTCAAGGATGATTGGGTAGTTTATGATGCCTACTCCGATGCACAGGCAGCACCTGTTGCAGACGATGACAGCAAACTGATCGAGTCCGCAGCCAGTGTAGTCAGTGGAAAGCTGAACACCGAGTTCTCCTTCCCGATGTCCTCCTCTGACTCCAAAGACCTCAGCTTTGCAGTAGGTGACACTGTCTCCTTCTTCGTCGCAGGTGGAGAGGCTGACGTTACTGCTATCGAGTACCACGTAAACCACAGGGTCGACCCCATCGATCTGAAGATCGAGGCACAGGACGTCGAGGCTCCTGGATCAGTCCTGACACTCTCAACCGCTGAGAAGTCCAGCTTCCTCCCTGTCTTCTTTGCATCTGTTGCAGTTCTCGCAGTTCTTCCAGTCCTTCGCAGAAGAAGGTAAATCACTAATTCTTATCCGTACTGTATACATTATCAGTAGTTTTCGTATTTTCAAGGATCATTAGGAAAATCAAAATTGGTTGTTTCCCAGAGGTAATTTCAACTGACCGCCATCTCTTGACTCACAACGGTCTACGCAAGAGCTAAATACGACCATTCTGCTTATCCAATATGGACTATCAGAAGGAGATAGAGGAGCTCCATGAGTTTCTACAAGGGTATTTTCGCGGGGAGATTGAGAGTATTACGCGGTTCACGGATGTGTTGTCTACCAATTTCAGGATCATATCGCCGAGGGGCAACACCCTTGATAGGGAGGGAATAGTACATGCTATTGAGTCCAGCTCTGGGAGTTCTCCGGATTTCGAGATCTGGATCGAGGATGTCGAGGGCGTCGTAGATGACCAGAACTTCGTCATGGTTGAGTACACGGAGTGCCAGCGTGTTAGTGATAAGGTGACAAAGAGGCGTACTTCCGTTCTGTTCCGGAAAGTTGAGAGTCTTCCCAACGGTTTAGAATGGGTTCATGTGCACGAGACTTGGCTTCCAGGTCATGGTGCCTGAGCTTTGAAGCTGAAAATCCCTATACAAATAGAACGCCTTTTATTCATTAAGTGCGAGGTGTGAATGTATGGCAACCGATTCATTGACGACTGCACTGGTCTCAAATACAACGGTGACAATAATGAAGTTCGTCGTTGGTATTCTCACCGGGAGTACAACGATGATAGCTGAAGGGGCTCATTCTATCGCGGATATTATCAACCAGCTTCTCCTCCGTCGTGGGAAAAAGCGAAGCAAGATTGCCCCTGATTTGAGCCATCCGTTCGGATACTCTAAGTCCCAGTTCTTCTGGGCGTTCATTGTAGGCATGCTCATATTCAGCATTGCTGGTCTGTGGGCGTTCTTCAGGGGTATTAACATACTTTTGAGTCCGGAGGAACATGTGCTAGACCAGAATCTATTCGTCTGGAACTTAGTTGTCCTTGCCCTAGCCATTGTGCTTGAATCCTACGCCCTCTACACTGCATTTTATGAGGTAAGAGCTTTCAAGGAGAAATACAAGTCTAGATCAATAGCTGAAGCTATTAGTGAAATGCAAGATCCTGTTAACCTCTCGCTTCTCACCGAAGACTCCCTAGCACTCTTTACCCTCATAATCGCGATGATTGGTACCTCGATCACCTACGTGACCAAGGAGTCGATCTACGATGGGATCACTACAATTGTCATTGGGGTTGTCCTGATGATTGGTGGTGGTCTTCTGGCCATAGAGAATAAGGAATACCTCATCGGTAAGGCGGTGAGCAAGCGTTTCCAAGACGAAATCCGCGAGATCGTCGAAAGCCACGAGGGTGTGGAGAGCATTCAGCTGATGAGGACGATGCTTCTTGGGGCTAACGATATGATTCTTACCCTCGATCTTGTTTTCACTCCTGAAGCTGAGAAGGGGGATATTGCAGAGCTCATTGACCACATAGAGGAGGAGTTATCCTCCAAGATCGAGAAGCTCAGTAAGGATAAGATCTTCATCGAGGCTCAGTAAGGACTGTCTAGCAATTACCTCAACCGCTGAAACACTCGATCCAATTCTACTTTTTTCCCCAATCTAGGGGTTTTTATCAATCTAGACAATCCTCGATTGTGCAGGAAATACTGGCAGCACTACTCGCTCTCGTCGCCGCAGTCAGCTGGGGCACAAATTCTCATCTTCTTAAAAGGGGGATGAAAGGTGGACAGGATGTATACCTTGCACTTTTCATCAGGTCACTTGCGGCTTTTCCTTTTCTATTCCTACTCGTCATCCTCATCTCGGGTCCGAGTGGATTCTCCGTGTACTTCGCCCCTGATATCCTCTTCCTCCTCTTCATGTCATCCGCTCTGATCGTTGTTGGTGACACGATATTCATGTACTCGCTGGACAGGTACACAGTCAGTCTGATCCTACCGATCACCTCGATCTACCCGTTGGTGACTGCAGTCATCCTCATTCTGACGGGTGAGGAGAAGATCAGGATGAACGTCATCATTGGAACAACTGTGATAATCGTGGGAGTATCTCTTGTCACGAGTGGGAGAAGTGGTTTTAAATTCCAGAAAAGACCACTAATACTGGGTCTGAGCAGTGCTCTGTGCTGGGGAACTTCCATCTACTTCATAAGGAAGATCTTCGCCTTCGATGGTACGGATGCCATTGCTATTACGGGGATTAGGCTCTTTCTGATCGGGATGATGGGTCTGTTGGTATTTGTCACTTCCAGAAAGAGAAGAGAATCCCAGAGGCAGAGACCGAGGGAAGCGATTATCAACTCCATCAAATACATCTTCCTTTCGGGGTTGATTGGGTGGACAATTGGGGCCACAATATTCTTCTTTGCCATCCAAATAGGTGGCGCAGCCATTCCGACCCCTGTCTCGAGCACGAACCCAATCATAGCGACACTCATTGGACTTGGGCTGGGGATTGAGGAGGTTTCTCGCAAGCAGTTCTCGGGGATCGTCATGTCTGTCTTGGGCACGATAATCATCGTACTGTAGAGTGAGGACACCCGGTGATTTGCGAACTATTCCTTGGGTTTCTCTGCCAGAACGTGCAGGAATCCTCGGATGTCTCCTTCTTTCAGGCGATTCTCCTCGGTTCCTATACCGTGAATGATCCATCCGTCAAGTTCCTCAAGGATCTCCTCCTTGGTGATGAACCTGATGGGCGGATCAGTCTCGAAGTGAGGTGGGATGTTCCCGCTATAGATTAGGTACCCTCC
>JALWRB010000136.1 GCA_027077875.1 Candidatus Heimdallarchaeota archaeon | reverse complement strand
GGATGGGTGAATAATGCCAGAAGTAATATTCAAAGGGCAATTGCACGTTTTGGAAAAGAGATTGGAAAGGACTTCATTGCAACAGCGTACAAGGTACTCGGACAGGTAGAAATAGCGTTGCAGAACTACAGTGAGGGAATGTACAATCTGTACAAGGCTCAAAAGCTCTTCGATGAGCTATCCAATCCCTATGAATCATTCGATAACCTGTTTGAAATCTGTAGAGTGAAAATCATGAGACACGAAGACTGTACTGAAGAGATAGACCGGTTAATGGAATTTGATGACATTCTAGACATCCCGATCAAGAAGGTACTAATCAGAAGTCTCGTGTTGTCCACTAAGTCTCTAATTCAGAAAATCGGTGCCTTGAACATGCTGGAGCCGATGCTCGAGAAGTTTATATCCTCGTTCCTCCTCGAGGTTCAGATCCTCACTGCAATTCTTACAATAAGGATAGATTTGGAGATGTACGAACGCAATCCCGAGAACTATATCAAGATCAAAAGTTATATCGATCGTCTTCAGGATATCGCCCAAAAGCAGAATTCAGACTATCTCCTGCTCAATACAACGATGTTCTCGGCGATGCTCCAACTGGTTCATGGCGATGTCGATAACGCCCTTATCAGCGTCAATGAAGTAGTCAGAAAAGCCTCTACTATGGGCAACCTGAACCTTCTCTCAATCATGGAGAGGCAGTACTCAGAGTTTGAGGAAACCGCGTCCCGGTGGTCAATGATCCTCGGAAGAAATCCCGAATTCATCAGGCAGAAGAGTGAGAAGGACATCAAGGACTATCTCGAGAGGGTGGCCAACGTGATCAATAGGGACTTCATCTGAGGTTCGAAATCACCTCGACCGATCTCTCAATATCCTCCCTATCCGTGTACCATGAGCAGACACTTACCCTGATGGCAAATTTCGCCTTCCACACAGTGCTTCCGAACCAGAGCTTACCTGACTGTTGAACCCTCTCAAGAAGTTGTCGAGTGCTCTCCTCAGTATCGGAACTGAAAAGAACCTGATTGAAGACGACCTCATTGAGCACTTCGAATCCATTTTCTGTAAGGAGAGAGGCCATATATTCTGCCAGATTGCAGAGTTCGTCAACCAACTCAGCCACACCCCTCCTCCCGAGGAACCTCAGAGTTGACCAGAGATCGATAGACCGGGCTCGCCGGGACATCTCTGCCACCAACCGCATACCATCCCTCTTCTCCCCGAGATGGAGGTAAGCACCAGAGGTTTCTAGAGCCGACACCAAAGACCCTTGATTCCTGCAAAATACAATCCCCAAATCGTACGGAGTGTTAAGGGTCTTGTGCCCATCTACTGACCATGAATCAGCTTTTTCAATACCAGCAGTCAGATGCTTCCGGCTGGAAGCAGCAGCCCAGAGACCGAAAGCCCCATCAATGTGTACCCAAGCTCCCGCTTTATTGGCAGTATCACACAGGTTTTGGAAGTCGTCGAAGGCCCCAGTATTCACATTTCCCGCCTGCAGGATGAGGAGAGTATTGCTGTCGAGGGGAGGGAGCTTAGTCGGATCAAGTCGTCCCTGACTATCCGCCGGTACCGACTCTACGATTTCCGACCCGAGTCCTAGGAAGACGAGAGCCCTGCGTACTGAACTGTGTGCCTCCTCACTCATGACGACCCTAATGGCAGGAGCCCCGAAAAGTCCCTTGGAGTTAACGTCCCACCCCTGTCGTCGAAGAATTTCGTACCGTGCAGATGCTATGCCCAGCATAGTGGCAGTAGTGGTACCAGTGACCAGCCCCATCACCGATCCCTTTGGCAGACCGAGAAGTTTCACCATCCAACGCTCGGTCACTTCCTCCAGTTTGGAGGCTATGGGAGAGGTCAGGTACAATCCTGCATTCTGATCCCATGAGTCAGTGAGAATACGTGCAGCTAGGGCTGCGGGGACAATCCCTCCATTGACGAATCCATAGTATCTCCCCCCACCCTGTGCCACAGTGTTCGGACTGCCATATTCGTGGAGTTTCTCGAGTATTACCTCACCACTCCTACCATCCTCGGGGAGCTCCTCATCAAATTCATTCAATAGGGCTAGGCGATCCGGACTTGGAAAGACCTCACGGTCCGGAAGGTCACCGAGGTACTCTAGGGCGTGAGTGAGGGCTTTTTGGAATATGTACTCCTTCTGTAGTTCCCTCCTCATTCGATCGTGTACATTCATAGATCATGATTATTCAGGTGATTAAAATGACTACTGATTTCAGTAGACGATACTAAGAGTAAAGATCGCAAGGTTTAGATCTGAGACTTCGAGATATTAGTTGTGCACTTCAAGCTTGGTGGAGATCCTCTCTGTGGCCGAGGGGACCTCTTGACAACAGAGCTGGATAAGATTTCATGTCCCGATTGTGAGGAGATTATCCACAAGATTGAGAGGAAGATAGAAAAAGGGGAGGAGCTCAGTGCACGAGATCAAAATATCCTAGACACAATCATGAACTCAGTAAGGGTCGACTACTGCAAGACTTTCGATCGTTGACAAAAGCTGGATGAACCATGGATTCTCAATTGGAGTATTGTGATATTTATGACCGATGAGGCTCCATACCTTACCGCATATACAAAGGCATAATCGATTGAATGAATTTATGGGTATAGATTAAAGATCTGAAAATTATAGATCAAAAGCTATAGGTGCTTAGAAAACCCGAGGGTCACAGCTGCTCTTTTATCAGATACACCCTGTCCTCCAGCACTTCCTTGTTGATACGTTTGAAGATGAAGAAGGTAAGGAGTAAGCCCAGGGTCACCAGCCCACCAATAAAGGCATAGGTGAGCGTCGATGGATCGAACGATCCCGCATTCTTCTGTAGAAATTCAGTGGCTTGCCCCACATATCCGATAGCTGTGGAGAGGATACTCCATACGACAAGGATAACAGCCAGAGCATTGGCATGCTGGTTCTTGTACTTCTGCATGACTTGAAACCTATTCTTCCTCACTACTGGGAGCGTATGGCTCTTACTGGTTGTCACGACATCTGCCTCCTCTTTTCGCTCATCCTCGAAGTAGAGCTTCACAATGTAGTTCACGGTGATGTTGTCCTCGCCCTGTGGATGGTCTCCGATGTCGATACTGTACACATCCGTCAACCACGTGCTGTGCGGGTTCTTCTGTGTCGCCTCGTACTCCCTCTCACTATTCGGCTCGAAGATGTGGTCGAACTCGTAACTCTGCTGCCATGGCATATCAATCTTGATCTTGATCCGCTTGACAGGTGGATTAGGGGTGAGCTTGTTGACCGGGAAAGTCATGTAGTTCAGGTTAGCCCCATCATAGGAGCTGACCATATTATTCACCCTGATCTTGAGGTAGCGTTCGTCGTGGTGAAGGAGAACGGGGAATTCAAGGAACCACAACGGAGGAACATCGTGCTGCTCCTTCCGCAGATGCTTGTAATCGTGCTCGATGTCTGATTCGATGTTGTTCGCACCGCCGATGAAATTGAAGAGTGAGAAGTTCGTCGTCCTTGCAATTGACTTCTCGGTGAGAAACCTCAACTTCCAGCTCTTGTAGTACTCACTCTCTTTATATTCACGAGTTATGATCTTTTCCCGAACCTCTGCCCAGAAGTCCGCAATGCTCCGGTGAAGAACACCCCAGTACCGCCCAGGGATAGGTTGGAAATTCTTCGCCATCTCGCTGACCCTTCTCACCAACCAGTACTGATTGAAGGGGCCAAGCCCTGCGGCCCTGAATGCCTTCTCGGGATCGAGCTCGAAAAGCTTGTCCAGAACCTTGTCCACGTCCATGGGGTACCCAGTCTTGGGGTAGATTTCCGCAGACTTTATCAGGTACTCACAGGCTAACTCCTTCTCCTTCTTGTCAAAGTGGTACTTCGCGAGGTCGTAGTATATCGCAGCCATGTCCTCAGGATTGCTGTCCGCCTTCAAGTCGATTTCCGTAAAGATACCCTTGGCCTTATCCAGAGCAGCAATAGCCTCCACGAACTTCCTAGTCTTCCGGTAGGTATTTCCTATACTCGCATATAACCTTCCCATGCTGAGGTAGATATCACGCATCGATGGATCTGTTACCTCAGTTCCCTCAGTCAGTTTGAGATAGATCTGTACACCTTTGGAATATTGGTCAAATGCGGTATTGAATTGTCCTAACTCGGAGTAGGAGTAACCCACTGTATTGTAGACCTCGGCCTGTTGTTCAGGTGTGAAGGATGAGATGTCTGACATTGACCATACATCGATGATTGATTGCCACTCCTCCTTTTCAATGAAGTACGAAGAGAAGGAGAAGAACATATCGTATCCCCTCGATATCTGAGTAATCCGCCGGAGATAGTCAATGATCTCCGAGTTGCTCATTGTCAGGGAGTTACCCACAAAACTGACGTCTCTGAGGTGAGGCATCCTGTCAAGACCATCTGGAAGGAAGGCCAGTCGATTGTCCCACAGACCCAGACGCTCTAGCAGGATCTGGCTGTAGTCCGAGCTCACCAGATTGAGCTCTGTCAGCTGGTTCCCATGAAGGTAAAGTTCCCTGAGGTTAGAGCCTGGCTCAATCACCATTGTCAATTTATTGTAAAGGTTCTGACCTAGGTTGAGATACCAGAGGCTCATCATCGACTCCACCTTGATCGGTAACGTCTGCAACAGGTTGTTCTGTAGCTCGAGAATCTGGATTCCACTCATGCCCGACAAGGAAAATGGAAGTTCCTCCAACCTGTTAGCAGCAAGCCTAAGCACCTGGAGTGATCCCATGCCAATCACCGCCTCAGGTAGCGAGGTTATGAAGTTCTGTGAGGCGTCAAGTTCCTCCAATAGAGGCAGGGAGTACAAGGAGCTCGGAAGGTCTACAAGCTCGTTGTTGTGTATAATCAACACTCTCAGGTTCTCCAAGCTCTCGAAGGAATTGGGCAGCTCCTTCAAGTAGTTATGGGAGATATCCAATTTCTTCAAAGAGGAGAAGGTAAAGAGTTGATCTGGTAATTCAGATATCCTCAGCCCGGAGAGGTCAAGCTCAATTATTCTACCCTCTGAGTCAAAGGTCGCGATTTGGTCAGGTGCCACACCATATGGCTCCAGCATCTGAACCAAGTTCTCATGATCGCTCATCGACCCTCCTTGTTACTATCTGTATTTAAGTATTATACATCCCTATGAATAGCACAATATATAAGCAATGGACATGGAAATTATCAATTCAAGGAGGAGACACAGTTTATAGGCAGATTATATTTTTATATAGTTTTCAAGCACATAACGGTTTTTCAATGATCTATACCTTAGCATCTATTCAGACAGTACAGACAATAGATTCTGTAGGAATATCTCTGCACAAGGTCCACAGAAAACAATGGAGGAAGAGCAGCTCTGAGCACTGCACCGACACGTGTGGAAAAATAATAAATAATAGTCCAGAAGTATGAAATCGTGACACTAGGTTTTTCCATCCTACTAGATCTCAGAGGCGTTCAGAATATGGATTTCCATAAGGCATCCACCATAGAGGACATAATCTCAGGTGCTGTTGAGCATGCCAGAATGACCATGATTGACCTATCCTCTCACCAGTTCCCCGAGCAACAGGAGAACCCATCGGAGATCGGGGGTACAACGGCCTTCGCCTTGCTCGAAGAGAGTCATATCTCTGTGCACACATGGCCGGAAACTGGTCAGGTGGTTGTGGACATCTTCTCGTGCAGTGACCTTGAGAGTGCAGAGAGGGCTCGTGACTACTTCATGAATAGTATCACTCATGAAACAGAGAAGACGACAATCATACGGAGGGGCGAGTTTTGAGAAGGTCTTTCGTCCTTGTCCTTCTGATCCTCGTCATTCTACCACAGAGCTCCGCGGAGACATACAGCCTTGACGACAGTTTCAGCATAAAGTTTGAGACAAGACTCGACGGACAATCGTCACAGTACGAGGGATATACAGAAAGTGAGACAGAGACCCGGGACTACCGTGTGACCGGGATCAGCGGGGACATCGTTACGTGGGAATACAGCTACGACCTCAATCTGGACTCCAATGAGGACCAGTATGACTTCCAGGACTCGGGGAAGAGGACATTTCAGACCAACGCGGTCACCAGGGAGTACATCGGAGATGGAGACGGAGATTCAGATTATGTCACCTTCGACAAGATCTGGTTTAGAGTACATCCCAGCGAGGTTGACAAGGGAGACGTCGTCAGAATCCTTGGCTTCGACTATGAGTACAAGGGCGTAGTCACTGTTAAAGTGGGTTTCCTCAATGCCAAGAAAGTCATGATGTTCTCATTGGTCGGAAACAACACCTTCTACGTGCAGAATAATGATTACGATCCAGATGGAGAGTTGAAGGTTGTAATCAACAGCGACAGTATCTACTTCGATCCCGAGACAGGATACTTCGTAAAGGAGGTGAAGAGATCCACAGGTCTTACTTCCGTAGGGACATTCACTTGGGAGGAGACATCGGTAGTCACGAAATCCAGCTACCAACTGCAGCCGGATTACCTCGGTACCTACATCGTCGACCCGTTCTGGGCAGTAGTATTTACCGTCGCTCCCATCTGGCTTGCTTACTTTATCCTCATGAGGACCTGGAGAATGAAAAAGGAGGTAGAGGATGCCATCCTCATGATCTCGGAAGAGCGATTCCGTGAAATGGAGATGCAGGCACCGACCATCTTCGATCCGTCAGTCGTCGACTACAAGAGCCTCCGTCCCACCTCCAGCACAGGTCTCAGGCTCATGGACGGGATCTACCTTATCTTCGACACAAACAACAGAATAGCCTTCGTGGACACCGTGACGGATCGTAAGAACTATCTGAGGAATTACCTCGTCACGGACGAGAAACTCGCCATCTTCTACAAACTTGCCTTGGGAACACTCGACCCTAGATCTCCCGAGATTCAGTACATGGAGAGGAACGCTCCCGAAGTTATTCCTTTCATTGAGGAAGCCCCCATATCAGATATCATCGTTGACTCTGAGACACTGAGGGTATTCACCACGCTAGATTACTCTGAGATTCTTCCTGACACACCTGAGGGAAGACAGATCAATAACCTGATGGCCATGAGAAAACTCTATGACTACACGTTCGGACAGGCGCCACTCTCCCCCAAGTCCCATCTGAAGAAGGTTAACGAGGTCATGGCCTACAATCCCTCCAAGGTTCTACTTATCGGAGATGACGACCTCATATCCATCACGATCGCAAGGAGGGGGATAGAGGTCTACCTCACTGAGGTGGATCCGTATACCTGTGGAGTTGTCGACTACTTCATTTCACGTGAGAATTTACCGATCCACATCTTCCAGATTGACCTCAGGAATCCCCTACCCGACGATATACCAGATGATTTCGACATCTTCGTGGCAGATCCAGACTTCACAGTGGCTGCTTTTGCTCTCTTTCTCAAGCGAGGTATGTCGAAATTAAGGGATGGTGGCATCGGGCTAATCAATTTCGAGCGGAAGGGATACAAGGGGAGACAGATCGAGATGCTCTTGGAGAAGTTAGAGGTGGAACTGGTCATGAAGGTCGAGGAACCTTGGGGCTACGTCATCCCCATGAACAGAACCGTGAGGGTAGGGGGAGGTTACTCCTATTCAGGGAAATACTACCACAACGACTACGCAGAAGATCTCGTCCTAGGGGTCGCTGCCTACAGGTCCGTGATGTACAAGGTCAGAAGAACACCGGGAATGAACTCTGCCCTTAGGGAAAACACCCCGTTCTGGGGAGATAGTGACGCAATCTATGACTTCGAGGAGTAGCGATGGAGTACAGCAAGCTACTCAATGGAGAGACCGTTATGCAGATCAGCAAGAGCTCGGGACTAGACGATGTCTTCCAGTGGATCACTCCCGAGCTATTGCAGGAACGAATCTTCAACGGGACCAACATCGCCTACGGGGTCAAGGTCGGAGATGAGTGGTGCGGGATAATCGTACTTGGCAAGGAGGAAGAGGGAAGGTTGTGGATCGAGGCACTCGGAGTCCACGAGGATCACAGAAGGAAGGGGATAGCACGTAACCTCGTGAAGTTAGCGAAGGACTTTGCAGATCGCGAGGACTATCGTGCGATCTTTGTTGATGTAGATGACGACAATTTAATCGCCCAAAAATTCTACCAGAGCGTGGGTTTCGTCCGTTCGGGAATGGTCAACAGCTACTACTTCGACGAGACAGATGCGTTCATCTACCGCTTTGACCTGTAGGCATTCCCATGGTTAGTGAAAATAGGATGGTGAAGGGATTATTAATTCCCACATACTATCCGGTAATAAACCAGTTCAGAAGGTCATTCCTATTTCCTGCTTGAAGTTAGATATCCGTTGAGGACGATTGCACCCTTGAATAGAGTGTTTGAGATTATAAAGGATACCAGTGCTAGTTCGGGATAGGTGAGGCTCGGACGAATGGTAGCTAATAGGAAAATATCCATTACTCCGAATGCAATAATGAATGTTTGAAGAGGTCGCTCAACATTCTTTTTCAGATAATTATAGCAAAGAATTGTGAGAACCAGAAGTAGCAGAGCTACGATGATCATTAGATTGGAGTGGGAGAGAGTTAGAAGTGGATACAACACCCGATAAGTTACACCAATGACCGAGAAATATATTAGCAGTAGAAGATTGAGGTAGAAAACAAGAGATCCAGAGTGACCAATTTTCGCTTGTTCGAAGGAAAATATGGACAGAATTAAGGCAGCAGAAAGTACACTTGAGATATACAATGGTTCCTTGTATACCAAATCCGAACCTCTAATGAAAACCAGCTCACTCAGGCTGAAATTCGAGCTAAGTATCACCTTGAAGATTTCAATCTCGACTAGGTTAAACAACGGAATCAATGCGTAAATCATAAGCGCAGCATAAACCATTGAGGTAATGGAATCCATTGTGAGACTACCTCTATTAGATTCACCGATGCTCTGCCTTATTAATAATAATAGGACAATAAATATCGTGTGGAAGACCGTCCATCCAATAACCTCTAGTATCCATAGGAAAGCATTGTCAGAATAGAAAAATAGGATCCCAGATAAGTAATACCTCGTGGTGACCTGAGCGAACTCGCGAATGAATCCTATAAGGAGGTAGGTCAAAAATTTTTCTAACCTCATGACCTCACCCTCAATACTCAAATTAAAAAAATTTTGATGGTGAAAGTAGTGGATTTCAGTGGAAAAGGCACCATCACTGATTTATTTGGCAAGAGTATATGACCAAGATACCTACCATGGATCCATGAGATATTATTGGACACCGTTGTAGATAGTTCAGCGTAGAGTGAGAGAACGAAACATTCGACATCCTATTGATCCAAGGAAAAATAGAATACCCCACTGGATAGACAGGGATAATACAAAACCCATCCCCCTCTCAAAGAAGAGCTTTGCAGCAGCAGTTTTGCAGATTGCAACAAGCCGTCTACCTAAAATGCTTCGAACCGTGAATTCAGTTCAGAATTGCTGAGATCTGACCACAGCTAGCCATATTACAGATCTTCTGATGAGCAGGAGGACTATGCGATAAGCAAAAAAATATTAAAAAAGTCCCACATACAAAATAAATTGTGTAGATTACCACCACACACCATGCATTACAATTATTTTTCGAATAATAGCAAATAAAATATTGTTAATAAATACAAAAAATTTTTTACTAGCGCAAAATATTAATTTGTTGATTCAACCAGAGACCTGACACCTAGAAGGTGATATTATGAGACAAATCATACGAATACTAGCAGTGGGATTCATAGTCCTAAGTTTCATGACTTCCACAAATGCTGCCCTATCAGGGTCAGAGTACAACAGCTATTGGAATGTAGCAGATTCAAGCTCCGGCAGATCATTCGATGCAAGAATGGTTGACAGATTAGCGTACGTGTCCAACGGACAGACGGTAGATAATCTTTTGGGAATTACAAACTCATTCACCGAGACCAGATACAACGGACTAGTGTACAAACCACGGTCCATGGACTATACGGTATATACACGAGCATACACTGTCAGCACGAATCCTGTAGCCTCCGTCTCAGTGACTACTGGCCCGACCTATACTTCGACCATCACTAACATTCAGCAGGGATATTCAGTCACTGGTGGATTAGATTACTACGTCCAGCTGAGTGCTACAGCCTCAGTGAGCTTCACCGACGTAGACTTCACTTACAGCCCACAATATCAGAGCGACATCGGAGGTCCCATCACATACTACGATAGCTATGGATATTGGTATCCGAACGCCAAGGTAAGCTTCCTCGTTAACGATGCCAATCCATCCACCACTAGCTTCGAGTCGAATGATGTGGTGAGGCTGGGAGTTGACAGTACGGATATTGCGGCTATGGGCGGGGACAACTTCTTTGACATCCTGATAATCGTGAACTACCAGTGGGCCGCGTGGGGATGTGTCTCAAAAGACGCGTACGGCTCATGCACCCAAATTGGCATTACCAACACCCTCAGTTACACACTCCACCTACAACTTGGAAGACCGGGGATCCAGGACGGGAATAATGGAAATGATGGAGAGATCAGCAGGTATCTCGTGAGCGGAGAACAATAGGGATAAAAACAAAGTTTACTTTTTAGATTTGCTAAGATATTTCAACATCATATAATTATATTTATTAACACAAAAACGAAGTTAGTACTGTGAAAGATCTAAAAATTCAGTTCTTTTTCCTAGTATTTCTATCATTTAGCCTAATTTTTACCACAGGGAATTTTGTGTCCAAGTCTGTCACAGTTGACAACTTAGACCTCTCCTATTCGACAGACTATCCAGAAAATATTCTGGAGATAAGGAGATCATCCCTCAGTATAGAAGTCGAAGTCAAATTTCCAGCAGGCTCATCATCTATTGAATTTCTTGTCTTTTCATTCGGATTGAAAATTACGAATTCTCCGCCCACAATCAAGACAGCGAATAACAATATACATGGTGTTAACAAATCAACTCTGAAATCTGAGGGTGACAGAGTATCCTTTTCTTACGACGTGCAAGTTTACTTGGACTCTATGTCACTCGAGGACGGAACGATATACTTCACACCATTCTTGGAGTACAGAGGATCGTACGATGACACAACTATTGACATGACCTATACATTTCTACCTTCCTTCTCACCGGGTGAAAAGTTCCAGAATTCTGATTCAGGGAATGAGACAAACTGGTTTAACTACTTCTTAGTAGGAGGAGGTGGGATTATCGTCATCTCGGGGATCGCCCTCTACCTGAAGAACTCACAGGGAAAATCTCGTAAGGACTAATAGCCGGCGGTCTGGAAAGAATGATCAAACTTCTGAACTCTTTTGTCAAGTTAAATTCAAGACTGTATACCAAATTACTCTTGTTATCAGTCTTCTCTATAATGACGATTATTCTCCTCAACTCCTTCGTCAACTCTTCAATCAACACGCAAATCCAAGAGAATATATTCGGGGACACTCCTTACCAAGCCTCTCATACTTACTCAATAGACGGATTGATCGGTGGTGCTACGGTAGGAGATACGCTGGACTGGGACGATGTATCAGACAATGTAAGCATAGCAGCGAGGAGCATCACAGAGGATCATCTCGAAACCGTGGACAGGAATGATCTGATCTCAACGACCTTCTCTATTACCTATTACGAAGATTTTCCTGCGAATATTGGGAATCCAGTACCTCCGACAACATTTGACGTTTTCGTGGTTGAGAACGGGGTCTTTGAGGACCTCCTGTCGGGTACACGATCAAGTGAGTATACGGAGGGGGGAGATAAGATGTTCGGAGATGAGAATTTCAATTTTACCCTTACGTTCGGAGGGAGTTTTGAAGCGATCATAGTCAACTCTTCAAGGATACCGTTGAACCCGTTGGGTGACACGGAGTCATATATTGTATCCTCAAATACCCAGAACTACACAGTCGCGGACTTCTACTACGGGCAATTTAGCCTCACCGCCCTGTCGAGGATCGGGATAGACATCGATTCTACATACAACATGATCGTTAAAGAATCACAGCTCGATTCGATCAGGTCAATTCCTTTCGCAGGCGGATCGGGAAGGAGTGTCAGGTTCATCACCCAGTTCAGTTTTCAGAGAGATTCGGTTTCGCTCGACAACATTGACACCGTTGCGAAGGCGATAGATAGCTTCTTGGGTGAACTTAAGAACAATCTTGCTATTCAGTACGCCCGGGTTGGGCTCCAGTATACCTACCTGAATGACTTCAACCTCTTGGAATCCAGAGAGACCGAGATAAATAATGAGTACCTTGTCGTCGCAATTTACCTCTCCGTCTCCAAAGCCACAATTTTCGTGACATATATAATAGCATCACTCTTGATCATTTATAGAGTTAAGGAAGAATTCTTGACCGTCAAGCGATCGATGGCACTCCTTAAGCAAGAGCGAAGGTTCTCCCTCTACTCATTTGGAATTCTAGTGGGTTCATTGGTTCTTGCCTACGCGAGTGCAGTCGTTTTCGATATGTTCTTAGTTGTTATTATTAATGCTACACACATTCTACCCGATCAGATCGAACTCTACCATCGGGGAATAGACCGCACATATGTACAGATCTCACTCACCATTGTGGCTTTCCTCGAATATCAACTGCTTCATCAGGAGAGAGAACTAAGAAGTAATAAGACTCTCTACGGCCTGTTGTTGGCAATCACATTGTACATCACGATAGTGTTAACCAACCTGGTCATCAACGAGAACCTAGCTATTCAAGATCTACAAGTCTCGTGGTTTCTATTTCTGGTGACAGTTTCTACCTCACTCACACTCTTGGCTGGCCTAACTATGATGCAGAGTTCCAATACCAAGCTTAAGATTAATGCTAGATCTTCCCAGATACCCTCTTCTACAAAGAGCAAATTGAGAAAGAAGGTAATTGAGACCCAAATCATAAAAAAATCATGGCCCGTTTTCCTCTCCACGCTCTCAATCATGTTTCTACTCATCATCTTTCTGATGGTCAGTAAACAGTCGATGACTGAGTTAAGAGTGACGAGGTACTACGAATCTCCCGGAGGGCTAAAAATGACCTCGGGCATAACATTCGAAGGGTATGATTCCTTCTCCACTCAACTCAACGATTACTTGACCGATTCAGACCTCAGCTACGTCTCAATACTGATCTCCGATGACACACTGACATCGATTGAAGGTCGGAACCTCCGTACAGTTTCGATAACCGGCGACCTAGATGTGCTGGTTCAACAAGCCCCCAGCACGACCGTAAGAGAGGAGGTTGGGATTATTAACTCCCTCACTGCCGGGAGCTTTATCGACAGTGGGGCGAGTACCATGGGAGAGGAGTACAAAAAGGGGAAGAGCTATGCATTTCTTCCGAGCCTTGGTGAAGGTTCTATAGTCCTCAGAAACATTGGGATGTTAAGAGAAATCCCAGGATTGAAAGACTCCGAGAAGAGTGATATGCTCGTGATCGATCTCGACTCAATGCTCAATTTAACAAATCCAGAGGCGGTAATGAGTATAGTCACATATGTCTGGAATGTTCGTGACGGCAGTCAAGTCCGTGAGCTCCGAAATCTGAAATTGGGAGAAGTAAGTCTGATTAATGACAACCAAAGGGTGGTGAATATAGAATCTCTCCTCACACTCATCGAACAGTATAATATTCTATTCATAACATTTCTCACCGCAGTAATTCTCCTGATATACAACGAGTACAGGAAAGAAATTCAGAGATTATCCGTGTCAATAGGAGTGTTCCTCAAGAACCTGAGCCTCCCACATAATCTGAATGCCGTAGAGTTCAGAAGGGTCTATGGGGAGTACCAAGTGAAATGGGTATTGACAAGCTTACCATTCATAGTCATGTCATCAATCGGAGTACGATCAGCCCTTGCTAGGTCGGGCATTCTTTCGTTAGATGCAGAGGTTCTAAACGGTGCGGTGATCATGGGAAGTTTTGCAGTTGTAGATTTTCTGATCTCATCTGTCTCCTACCCCAGTCGAGAAATAGAGGAGATGAACTGAGATGCCCTCACTTGAATTACACAGTGTGTATACGATATACAACACAAGGAGTTTTCTTGCGAGCAATCCAGTTCTAAAAGGCATTGACATGAAGTTCTCAGATACGGAACCCACCTGTGTCATTGGCCCTAGTGGGAGCGGGAAATCCACATTGCTGAATGTCCTCAATGGTAAGCTTAACCCATCAGCAGGTTCCATAGCATTCGGAGATAAGAGGTTTCGATCCTACCAGCAGTACCAAAGATTCGCTGAAGATAACATCCTCATGATCCCCCAGAATCCGTACGATATCCTCATTCCCCAACTCACTCTATACGAGTCCATATCTAAAATCCTCACTATCGCAGATGAGAACCACAGATCCCTTAGCTCAGAGGAGAGGAGGAAGACCTTAATGAGAACTTTGAAGGAATTTGGACTGGAGTATGCGTCTGAGACCAAGGTGAAGAATTTATCGGGAGGAGAGACCCAACGTGGACTCCTTGTACTCGCCGTCTCACTAAAGCCAAGGATCCTACTCTTGGACGAGCCTACAGCATACCTCAATGTCGAATATCACAGGCGGCTCGGGCGTTTGATCAAGAACTATACAGTTGATAACGACATGGTGCTAATAACTACAAGCCATTCACCTGAGTTCATAAATGAGATCGGAAATTTCGTTGAGATCTACAATGGACATATAAGGAAAATTGGATCCTCAATCGACCTGTTGAAGGACGAGCACACGAAGGTCTATCTCCAGAACGGGAAGTTAGTTCTACCCTTCGAGGATTACTGTACCAAAGACAGGAGTCAAGTGAGGATTATGAGAAAGTCGGGAATTCTGAATCTGGAGGAGATATGATGACCCTAAGAATGGACAAAGTCTCATTTGAGTACAATGAAAAGTCTCAGGTATTTAGAGACCTCGACCTCCATATTGAAAGTGGCACAGCTTCTGCAATATACGGAGAGAGTGGATCAGGGAAGTCGACCCTATTCAAATTGCTGATCGGCAGGCTGGTTCCCTCCGCTGGGAAAATCCAGTGGATCAAGAGGGACAAAGAAATTTCAAGCTCAGAGAGAAGAAACATAGGTCTTACCTACCAGAAGAACGAGTTCATAGACGAGTTGACCATGGAAGAGAATCTCTTGATTCAGTTCGCATATTCAGATTCTGGCGACGACCTTGAAGAACTCAGGTCGAGAATTGACAGATACACCAATGAGTTGTTGATTTCGCACCTTTTAGATAAGTATCCACCCTCTCTATCAATTGGAGAGAAGAGGAGATTCATGGTGGTCAAAGCCATCATCTACCATCCCGAGGTGATAATCCTTGATGAGCCCACCGCTAGTCTGGACTATCACAACAGGGTGAAGATAATAGAATTGCTCTCCAAAACCAGCTGGCATCCGACACCGACATTAATTATCTTTACCCACGATATATTGTTCTTACATTATCATGAGAACTACGGATTTTACAAGATTGTGAACAAGAGACTTGAGGAAGTGCACAGGGAGAACCTCGAGTAGTAATCACGCGGAGTTTTTGACATTATATAACATACAATAATGCAGAATTATCTAGATATCATAAATTAATGAAAAAATTTTTATGATACTGGAGAAAGTCATTTTGACCATGTACAGCTATTTTCAAAGCTATAGATTTTCACAATACAAAGAGTTTGTATTTAATGCCTACCGAGATGTGTTTCTTCATAGTTTTACAGAGTTTGCAGATATGAAGATATTTTTATTATCAAAAATATTGGAGGAGTTAACGAATAGTAATGTGGACAACATTACAAGGATCATCACGCGTTTTATTACAATTATGGAAATGTTTGATGATGTGATTGACGACTCACCCGCCAAGACCAAGCTGCAGAATTACAAGAGAATCATTGTTGTCTATACCTCATTCATGGAAATGGTATCCCTGATGCTCACCCGTAACCAAATAGAAATGGACGAGGAAAGTTCTTCAACCCGTGAGTTACTTGATTATCTCAGATATTCCATAAATTCATTGGATATCCTAGACAAAGAGTTAGCCTTGAGGGAACAATTGCAGAACCCAATGGACATCCATGAATTTGAGAGTCTTATAGCGAGTACTATTGAAGTCCGAAGTGCCCACATGGAGGTCTTAGGAACCATAGTATCATTCCTCATAGGGAAAAATCAGACCATCATGAAGGAACTTTTTACAGCTGTGAATAATTGGTTTATCCTCAATAAAGACCTAATAGATATTGAAAACGACAAAAGAGAAAACTCAATGAATTTTTATTGTCAACTAGATTCATTCTTCTCAAGACAAGGTGATCTTTTCACCCAACCTAAAAAGCAGGAAATAATAGATGAGGTATATGACAAAATCGAGTCAAAGCTACTTACGATACTGAAGGAGTTGAATCTACTAGAATCTATCGAGATATTCTCGAAGATGAGAAAATACCCTGTCCACTCACAATGTGGCATTTAGATCACGGTGGGCACACACGTGCTAAATGAGTAGAAGGATGACCAGCAATTCTCGTTCAAATGGAGGAGACTTTAGCCTCCACCCCTAGTTTTATTTCCTCTCTCGCGGTCTCTGGGATATTATGACCGAGAAGGCGGATTACAAGAATAACCACAGATCAGTCTACTACATCTTTCAGATGCTCCTCTCATTCTCACAAAACCTCGCCTACCAGTACATCCCACTGTACATCAAGAAGCTCGGTGCGGACGAGGTGCAGATGGGGCTCATGACTGCAGTACAGAATGTCTTCTCGACCTTTTTCAGCCCATTCTGGGGTAGGGTGTCCGATGCGAAGGGGCGGAGGTTGTTCCTCATGATGGGATCCGCGGTCGCTGCAGCAAGCGCAGGAACCATGTCCGTGGCTCAGAACCCACAGGAGGTAATTTTCTCCGTCGCGGTGAACGCGGTCGGACTGTCCATGCTCGTCCCGGCGTGGCAGGGGGCAATCGCAGACTACACCGACCGGGGAGAGCGAGGGGGGTTCATGGGCAGGATCATAGGGGTGTCGTATGCCTACACGACCATCACCTTCGTCATCTACTCGTTCCTCGCTCCCCAGCTGAACATCGAGGAGATTGAGCAGTACCGTATCATCGTTGCTGTATCAGCGGTCAACTTCGGGGTCATGGTGGTGATCTCGTGGCTGATCTTTGACCACAGAGCTCCGAAGGAGCAGCAGAGTATTCGTCAGATATTCGCCCCTATAAGGGACGCAACCTACCGCAGGTTCCTCCTCGTCATCCTCTTCTGGTGGTTCTGGATGAGTCTCGCATGGAGCTACTTTCCCACGGTAATCTCCGAGGTCATAGACGCCTCAGTCTACGAGGTCGCTTGGATTGCGATCGCGGGGACCGTCTCCCAGGGGATAGCCTCGTTTAAGATGGGAGGTCTGATCGACCGGGTGGGGGAGAGGAGATCCATTATCATAGGCTTCGTCACCTTCACCATCGTCCCGTTGAACTTCGCTTTTGCGACCGAGTGGTGGCATCTGCTCCCCGCACAGATCATTGCGGGTATCGGGATTGGATTCGGGTTCACTGCCCTGCAGACCTACATCCTGAACATCGCAGGATCGGAACGAGCTGGGAATTACCAAGGTGTGTACAATCTCCTGTGGGGGATCGTGACCTTCGTGGGTTCGTACATCGGAGGTTGGATGCTCAAGCTCCTCGTGGATCTATACAGCAGCCTGCCCCGGGCTCTGACGGTAGTTCTTCTCGGTGTTGCACTCCTGCGGTTCTTCTCCAACTTCATCATGTACTTCTTCCTTCCTGAGACCCCGGAAGCTATCGACTAGAGCAACTTCGCTCCTTGTCCACCGGGAAGAAACTGAAGACAGCACATGATTCTGAATGAGGAACAACGGCCCTCCAACTGTTCACGGGTGGTGAAGACCATGACCAAGGTGTAGAAAGAATCAAGACCGGAGTTCAGGAGGAAATTGATCACGAGTACATCCATGGTCTTAAGGACGGATACAAAAACAGCGGAGAAGATTAGGGAAATAACCCGTGACCGGAAAGTATAGTTCTCGTTCATGCACTAGCCAACTGATCGAGCAAGCATCCACAACAGTATCGGATGACATATTATTGTTAGATGGAGACACAACCTATGGGTAACCCCAAGAACGAAGAGGAAGTTATGAAGATCTGGGAGAATAAGATCAAGCGGGGTTTCCTCGCCCTCATCGTCCTGAGCAAATTCACCGAGCGGAATGATGGGAAGAGGGTAAGACTCACGGGTCAAAAGATCAAAGAATATATCAAGCAGAGAACCAAAGGAGACTGGTCTCCCTCACCTGGATCACTCTATCCCATCCTGTCGCTGATGGAGGAACAGGGACTCATCATCCATATCCCATCCGAGAACAAGAAGAACAGGGAATACGAATTGACAGACTTCGGGGAGAAACTTTACCGTCGCCTGATGGATCAGGCCCTGATCTTCAGGGCACCACAGGGACAGGACTCCATGAACGTACCCGAGTATAAGAATGCGCTGATCGAGCGTTACTCGAAGAAGAGCATCCGAGAGGTCAAGAAGGAATACGAGTACCACAAGCACCTGAGCAAATTTCTCGAGTACTACCTTAAGGAACGAATCATTTCCGATGAGATAATCTAGTTGAATCCTAGGGATACTCCCATGGCCAGAGCAAGCCCTGAGAAGTAGGCGACTAGCCAGAACATCCAGACGACAAGTGAATAGCGGTGAAAGGTTCTGATCTTGTCCTCGTCCCCACTCTTCAGCACCAGCGTGGCCCATACAGCATGGAAGAGCATGAGGAGAAGAGCGATCAATCCAGTGGTGAAGTGAAGGGAGAGGCTGAATCCACCCGCGATCTGCCTCATGAATTCAGTACCAGTCATATCCGCGATCAGACCTAGCCAGAATAGACTAAGGTTGAGTTTTCCAAGTTTCCAGACCTTCTCGTGAAGGACTGCAGCAGTGTAGATCACTAGGGCAGCAGAGATGAACACTGTGCCGAGCAATAGCTTGAGTTGCATAGTATTATATCGTATGACTACGATATAAATATATCGATATATCGATATATCATCATCTTTTTGAATCGACAATTCGATATTCGGGAATCGTATCTTACCCCACGTACATAATCTTTGAATTCTGACAAAATGGTGGGTAGGGAACATCTATTAGAGCATAGATCCAATTTCTGTGGTGACAAAATTCTGGAAAACTGAGAGAACCTCGACCCCCTTGTCACATATCGTGACTAGACGGGAGTTCATCTTTTCAATATTAGGGATCACATCGATGTAGCCATTGTCTACCAATGTCTTCATGGAACTCCTGAAGTTGCTTGAACTGTTCGGGTAGATATCCCTCAGAGTAGATAGCTCGACAGGTGAATTGTTCTTCACGCGATCGAGGATGAAGAAATGGGAGACCTTGAGCGAGAGAACAAGGTGGATGTCCTCAGGAGAGTATTTACCTGCTGTCTCCTTCAAGGGCTTGTTCTTTTCGAAAGTGTTGAGCAGTTCCTCCAAGGATACCTCGTTAAGTGAGGTCCTCAGGAAATCAGATCCAAACTGGCCTGAGATCAGCAGTACCCCGAGGGAGTAGAATATCGGATTGGCAAGAAAATGGTTTGAGGTAACAAGGTACCTTGAGGTCACGGATATGAAGGTGAAGAAGGCAAAGAGTACGGAAAAGTCACGGAGTAGCAAATAATCAGGATTGAGCGAGGGGCGTTCCTGAAGGCGAACAAGATCCTCTATACCTTTGATGGGGGAAATGACTGGTTGGATACGTCCAATGACTATCGACTCAACTACGTACCCAATGGTCGGGAACAACAGAATAGTGCTGTAGAAGACAAACATGATTCTTCCACTGGACACCGAGTACGGCAATGTGAAGATTATGGTCCATACAAGGAAGACAAGGTAGAGCAGGAGCCAAGCACGCCACTCCTCACGTGTCGCTGTGCTCTGCTTCCAACCAAATTTCAGGTAAGCAACAAAGACCATGATCTGGGTAATCACCCCGTCAAAGAGGAGAATAGCTGATATGGTGAAGAGAGCGAAGATCGTCCAACCCCATGGTCCATAGGAGAAGAGAGACCCGAAATTTGCATCATCCGGGGGTGTCGACTCATGGAGCACAGGGTTCGAGAGGTAACGTCCCCAGTCCTTCAGTGCAACTGTCCCGAAGGCGACAATGAAGAAGACTATAGACAGAAGACGGATATTTCTCCATAGCCTCTGTACAATAATTCTCTCTTTCTCTTCCATGTGGACAAAGTAGTGATCCCACGTGAACCTGATGACTCGTAGAGTGAAGAGGTATGCCGAGAGGAAAAAAACAGAGTGAAGTACCATGAAGAGATAATAGTGAAGATCGAATTGAAAGTTGGAGCGGTAGAATCGTACAGCCGGTATTCCGAGAACAGTGACGACTACATTCAATACCAAGAAACCTTCGTATTTCCCGATATCCCACCTACGCACACTGATTTGCACTTCAGCGAAACACCCGATTTTCGGTATATATGAATATTGATTCACAGGATGCGAAGATGTAAGGAGGTATGGGGGGAATATTCAAAATGAGATGCTATAAGAGAGGATGATAGTTCAGATAAATAGATAGAGCAGGATGAGGGTCGAGGTTATGTTTCCTAGAATTATCGAGTTAATTCTTCTAATTCTAATTACCCTGTGACCAACACGAGTGTACCCAAGATATCCCATTACCTGAACCACAATGACCGAGAGGAAGTAGAAGAGACTGACTATCTTTGCAGAACGAGCAGTCTCCTCATTCACACTGCCCGTGATTGTCAAGGAGATATCAAGGTTAAATGTGAGATTAGTCGAGTAGAGACTGACAAAGACATTCCCTTTCCTCGTACCCTCTACTTCGATCGAAAACCTCCCTGCAGGTACTCTGTATGTATTAATTGTGGAACCAAGTATGGTCAGGTCTAGTACTTCGCCCCTGTTGAGGACAGTGATGTTCAAATCCCGTAGTCGGTCCTCTATTTCAGCACGGTAGTACGACCTCCCTGATGACCAGTCTGAGCTGTCCTCATCGATGAATACAACCGCACCAGTGGTTAATTCCCCGGTTATGAAGAGCTGTCCGAAAGCCAATGCAACGATAAGTACTGACCATGTCACGAGGATCTTTAGTGAGCGTCTCACAGTTATAAATCCGGATAGAGCATTTTTAACTACATGGATTTTGGCGTAAACAAAAGGTGCAGGATGTGGTGAGGGTAGGGACAATTCAACTTCTACAACAGAAGTTCATAAGATCTGCTTTCAACAAAATCATGCGCGTGCCAACCCGTCCTCACGCTACAAACCGATTTTCAATAGAAATAATATGGCGAGTGCCCTCGGGAAAGCAGGGATTGGGGACATCGCTGAGGAGAGCCCGGCGCACAGAAATCGCAAAGGAATCGCTTGTACAGCGGAGAGATATCGGAGGAGGAGCTTTGGTCCATATGGACAATCCTAACTGATGAGCAGAGAGATTTAAACTGCTGGATGATCATATTCCAGTGTTTCTATGCACTGAGATCAGTCCGGAGAGGTGTCACCAGAATGTAATCACCAGATTCCTCACAGATAGGGGGTTCAAGGGTTTTTCGACGTCTAGATCACGTCACCCTGTCATACCCACCGACGATTCCCTCCTTGGTCATGACCAGTTGCCAAAGCTGTATGGACCTGGCTCTGAATAGCCCAGCACTACCGAGGAGATAGTATTTCCACATCCGGAAGAAACGCTCACTGTAATTGTGCTTGAGGTTGTCCCACGAGTTCTCGAAATTCTTGTACCACTCCATGAGCGTCCGGTCGTAATGAGCTCCGAAGCTGTGAAGATCCTCGATAACAAATAGTCCCTCGGCAGATTCTGCGATCTGGGCGATAGAAGGGAGAGTCCCGTTAGGGAAGATGTACTTGTGGGTCCACGGATCTGGTTCGGTCTGTGTCACGTTCTGCCCAATGGTGTGCAGGAGGAAGATCCCATCGTCCTTAAGGCAGCGATTCACCACCTTCATGTATGTCCGATAGTTCTTGTAACCCACGTGCTCGAACATCCCGACAGAGACAACCCTGTCGAACTTCTCATTCAGATCTCGGTAGTCCTGTAAACGGACCTCGATGTCTAGGTCACCCCTCGTACTGTTGCAGAACTCAGCCTGTTCCTTGGAGACGGTCACACCGACGCACGACACCCCATAATTCTCAGCTGCATACCTGATGAAGCTACCCCATCCACTCCCGATATCGAGAACCTTCATCCCGGGCTCCAGACCAATTTTATCACAGATCAACTGGAGTTTAGCCTCTTGGGCCTCATCGAGAGTCGTGGCATTCTTCCAGTATCCACAGCTGTAGGCCATTCTTTTATCCAGCATACTCCTAAAGAGATCGTTACCCAAATCGTAGTGCTGCTCTCCGACTTGGAATGCTCTCCTCTTGGACTGCAAGTTGAGCAACTTTGTCCAGATTATTCCAGCGACCAGTCTCTTATTCTGCTTGACCTTGGTGTCCAGCTTCGCCCTTATTGCCCGGTAGACGAACTGATCGATGCTCTCACACTCCCACCACCCATCCATGTAAGACTCACCCAGCCCAAATCTACCATCCCTAAATATCCTCTCGAAGACCCTTGAGTCAAGCACCTGCATGTCCCAAGGATTGGAACCATTGATCTCTATGTCAGCTTCTGCTAGAATCTCTCGCACGATTCTAAAGAATCTGTCATTGTAATCGATCTGATCGTCCGATCTCCTGATTTCTTTCTGAGGAATCATTAGTTCATGACGGGATTCTCCGCTATATTAGTTTTTCACTCTGTGAGAAGAATTGACACAATATGCTTAGTATGCCTCTACCTCTGTTTAAGCAGTTAAATGATATAATCATTATTCCAAGTGCGTCTAGTTTTCAACTCCAGCAATGTGAACATCCACTCTATCAGTCCTGTACAAACAATTTATGAGTAGTATATGTTTTTCACACAAATTTTAAATATAGTGAAAAATATATATACACATGGACAGTAAAGTACTGATCATAATACCGATACTGATACTTTCGGGAATTGCAGCACCAGGAAACATTTCACTGGATCAGTCAGATCCTTACCTCTTCTCCCTGAGAATCATGGTGAATGAAAGAAATGACAGAAGAATACAGATAGCTTACTACATACAGAACCAACTCATGACTGCAGGCGTGAATGCCACCGTGGATATCATCCCATTCGCAGATACCGTTGATCGGTACTTGGCAAACAACAACTCGTGGGATCTATGGATCGTTGGCTTCGTTGGTATCGAGCAGCCCCTCACCGACCTCACTGACATCTATGCATGTACAAATGGGTTCTTTGCAACATTCCAAGGAATTTGTGAAATCGGGTATCAGGAAGACATGCAGAACCGGAGTGGGATGATCGGTCAAGACATAAACCAGACTTACCTCGATTCACTCTACGACAACGCAAACACCAACTACAATCTCGTAGAGGCCAACGCCACATACAGGCAGATACAAGAACTTTACATGAACTACCAGCTGAGTAACATCCCACTCTTTGCTCCAAAGATAGTGACAGGGACAGACCCCTCGATCAAGGGATATGACTACTCCATGGATCCACTGACAAACACCTATATCGGCGCATACTCAAGTGTCTCGAACGGAACACTCTCCATCCTCAGCCCAATCAATCGGGCGATGAGTATCGACTATATTCTGAACAGCCAGCCAGTTTTCAGACAGGCAATTATGCCTACTCTTTTCTTCAAAGGAAACGACGGAGTTTTACATCCCAACGCGGCCATGAATTTCCAAGTGATGGACTGGACGAATTCAACAACTGGGGAAACATACAAAAATGGACTCTGGAAGTTCCAGATCAGGGACGACATGTACTGGGTCGATCCTACAAATCTCAGTGCGGTCGCACCCGTGAGCATGAAGGACTTCAGCTACGGCATACGATCTGCCCTCCCCTCCTACTACAATCTGAGCATTACGTACAATGAGACAAGTAGGCTGATGGAGGTTAGGCATAGGGAAAACCCAATTGATACGAACTTCTATAAGAATGAATTCTATGCCATACCCAGTTTCTTGTTCGAGAACCTCACGGACGTAGACGGCAATGTCACCTCATTCTCACCCGACCTGTTGAAATCCTCACAGGAGTGGAATAATTACCTGAGTAGACCCTTGCAAGCAGGACCATACATCATTCCAGACAAGGGTGGATTGAAGCTAGATATGCAGAATGTTACTCTCGTAAGGAATCCCAACTTCTGGTATCCCAATGAGCAGGATATTGAAGATTTTGACCTGAATACACCAAGTGTTGAAAGCAGTGACTACTTCACTCGCCCACTCGCATTTGAGTACATCAATATCACCTTTGGCGTGAACGATCCATTCAATTCAGGGAATTTCTACCCTGAGTTTCAAATTGTCTCACAGGTAATTTCCACATCAAATGAAAATTTCACTTCGTTCATCTCATCAAGCAATAAGATCTTCGGGGGCAGAGTGCTACCACGTGTAACAGGTGAACAAATCCTCACCAATACGAACAATCAATACCTCCAGAAGTATGATGTGCGAAAGGGGATCGCACAAGCCATTAACAAGACGGAACTAATTGAACGAGCCACAGGAGGTTTTGGCTACCCTGTCGATTCCCCCCTCACTCCTTCCAATATCCTCTACACTGATGAGTTCGCTATACCTTATGACATCAGTACAGCTCAGACACTATTCGAGAATGTAGCAGGAGGATCATTCACACCACCAGTGACTTCCACTAGTACAGGCCCAACTACGAGTACAACAACCACTAACAGTACATCAACAACCACTAGTATGACACCAACCACCACCAGTACAAGCTCATATCTTGACACAACAACGACTACAGCGTCTACGACATCTTCGGAGAGCACCACCACACCCGAACCTCCTACTCTACCCGTTGGGTCGATGGAATTACTCCTACAGGTATTTATTGGGAGTGTTTTCCTTGCTACAATTGCACGTAGACGACGACATAACACTCATCGAATATTAGTTGCTAAATGATGGAACCAGAGACCACATCACGATAAATGCCCTCTTAATTTACACGACAGATTTATTAGTGTTCGAAAATATCATTTCTCAATGAATCTGCGAACAGTACTTCTGATCTCTTTGATATTGACCCAAGGACTTAGTATAACAGCAGTTTCTGCTCAGGATACATACCTTTTCAGTTTGAGGATTATGGTGAATCCCAATATTCAGACGAGGACCAGCACCGCGAACTACCTACAAGCAAAGTTAAGGACCTCAGGAGTGGATGTAATCATCGACATGGTGAACTTCAACACCCAGCTTGAGAGGTTGCTCTACTATCCAGATGAATGGGACATGATGATTCTGGGCTTTTCGAATTTGAATTATCCCCGGCGAGATTTCAGGGATTTCTTGGCATGTACCAATGGATACTTCGGAGCATTCCAAGGAACCTGCAACTCAGCATACCAAACGGATCTGAAGACAAGAGCGGACTTGGGCAAGGAGCAGGTGAACCAGTCATATCTTGACTTCCTGTACAATCCGGAGAATATAGGATACGATCTCTTCGAGACCAATAAAACCTACCGGGAGGCTCAAAGACTATATATGGAATACCAGCTCACGGACATTCCGCTGTT
>JALWRB010000135.1 GCA_027077875.1 Candidatus Heimdallarchaeota archaeon | reverse complement strand
GTGCCTATTCGAGCGAGGTCTCTGCAATGCCCACTGGGGAGAGTGTCCCTCCTGGCAATATATCCACGCTCCTCACAGATATGGAGACCATCGTGGTGAATTGGTCTGTACCCTACACGGACGGGGGGTATCCGATTGTGGGATACAACATCTATCGTTCACAAACTCAGGGTGGGCCGTACACTCTCATAGGGACTAACGATACTGACTTTGGATTTGAGGATACATCTGTAGTTAATCTTGAGATATACTACTATGTGGTCACTGCGGTCAATGGATTCGGTGAGAGTAAATACTCCGAAGAATCAAAAATAAAGGTGGCTAAGGTGCCATATGCCCCCGAGATTACCTCCATAGATTCGGGCTTTGGCTATGTGAATCTGACCTGGTCTGAGCCGTATGACAGCGGGTATAACATCACCTCTTACAACATCTACCGCTCTCTCAGTAGATCTGCGGGGTATGGTCTCATTGCAAATACCTCTGCTCGCTTCTACCGTGATGAGCTGGTGGCGAATCAGGAGATATACTATTATATTGTGACCGCAGTCAACTCCCAAGGTGAGAGTAAGTACTCCGATCCAGTTTCAATTCTGGTCGGAGGTGTTCCGCGCTCCCCCATTGGTCTGAGGGTTGAGATCTCTGATTCGCTTGTAGTTCTGATGTGGGATGCTCCCTTAATTGATGGAGGTTTTGAGGTCATTGAGTACCGAATTTACCGGAGCCAAAGTGCGGATGCTGGGTACTCTGTTATAGCGAATACAAGTGAGCTGATGTACAACGACACGGGTGTTGTGAATGGTGGGATATATTACTACCGTGTCTCCGCGGTTAACTCCAAGGGTGAGGGTGTTGCATCATCTGCAGTGTCGGCAAGGCCGGGGGTTCCCCCCTCCGCTCCTCTGAACCTGGAAGCGACTTATGATGGGGTCAGTGTTTTCCTGAGCTGGAGTGTACCGTTGGAGACGAGTGGCTATGGGGTCACGAGCTATCTTGTTTACCGGTCCTCGGATGGTGGTGGAGTGTTTCTATACTTGGGGAGCTCGAATGTGACGCAGTACACTGACCGCTCTATCCTGAAGGGGCTCGAGTATACCTACCGGGTCACCGCTCTCACCCAGCTTGGGGAGGGGTCTCCCTCAAATTCGACCTCGATCACTGCTGCCACAGTTCCTGAGAGACCGCTCAATCTCGTGGGTTACCAGTCTGGGGCTGATGTCGTGCTTCAGTGGACCTCTCCCGTCTTCGATGGTGGAAGTCCTATCATCGGGTTCAATGTGTATTTGGTCAATGAAACGAGTGGGAACTACACTCTTGTTGGGAATAGTACCGTTCAGGGTTACACGGTCTATAATCTGACATACGGTTTGAATTATACCTTTGCTGTGACCGCGGTAAATGCCTACGGGGAGAGTGGGTATTCGCGTCCTTTCTACATTGAGGTTGGACTATCTGCTTCTGGAATTGGGGGTGGTGTTGCCAGGTTGTTTTTCGAGTTCCGAGACGTATTCTATACCTCTGCCTTCTTCGTAGGTTTCGGTCTCTTGTCGGGAGTGACTTATCTAATTACTCGTCTGCCCAAGCCTCATTCTTAGTATCTTAGGTTCGTAGTGGTCCCTTATAATTGCTTCTTCTCTAATGGCTCCTGTGGTGTATGTGTGATCTATTCTAATGCCCATCTATCTGCTGATTACTTGTGATATATTCATATATTATCTTAAAAATATATTAAAATGCATCCATAATTATGTAATCTTTGGATATGTTGATTATTTTATGACAAGCTTTAAATGCGAAAACACCATCTAGATTCACAGGAAAAATAGGAAGAAAAGTGTATGAATGTTCTAAAAATGGTGACTTTACTACTAACAATTATTCTCATCTCTGGCTCCCAGTCCTCGATGATGCCATCTCACCCTACTCCAGATCCCTCTCCGACGGGGCTCTCTATCGATGGAAGCGTGAGCTCAGGGGAGTATGACTACACTATTAATGTGGGTTCAAGATTCATCTTCCACTACACCATTGTCCGAGGGATTTTGTACATGGCTCTTGAGGAACAAGGGACTGGATGGATCGCTATAGGCTGGGGTGGCTCTGGCGATATGGACAACTACGATATGGTTATTGGAGGATACAATCCGTCAACCAATTCATCGTACATATTCGATGCATACAGTATCGGAAAGGTCGTTCCACCACCAGATGGGGTGCAGAATATCATAGACTATGCTGCCTCTGAATCTAATGGCTGGACGACATTGGAATTCAGCAGACTGTTGGATACAGGGGATACTGTTAATGATGTGGAGATAGTTCCCGGTGTGAATATGGGAAAGTTGGTCTTCGCTTTCCACAGTACCAGTGATGACATCTCGGTAATCCACACCCGCGATGACAAATATTCCAATATGGTTTTCTACGGTCCTCCAGCAGCACCCAAGGGATTATCTGCATTGACGACCGAAACTGAGGTCTCACTCTCATGGTCTGCTCCTGCAGGTGATGGAGGTAGTGCAGTCACTGGCTATACTCTGTACAGATCCGAAGATGGAGGTCTTACCTATTCCATAATCACAACTACCACATCTCGAAGTTATGTGGATAACTCAGTGGTTACTGGGACAATCTACAAATACAAGGTAACAGCGCAGAACTCCAATGGTGAGAGTGGTGACTCAAATGTCGTCACAGCACTCCCCCTTGGTCAGATTACCGAACCACAGAATGTTTCTGCTATCGCCAGTTCGTCAAAGGTCAATATCAGTTGGAATGCTCCATCTAGCACAGGTGGAATACCGGTTACTGCTTACAATGTCTACAAAAGCACCAATTCAACATCTGGGTTTACTTTTCTTGGAAATACTACTGATATGTCCTATGTCGACACTGATGTGATCAATGGATTTGACTACTACTACAAGGTCAATGCACAGAACAAGTATAATGAGAGCATCTTTACAAATACAGTATCAGCACATCCTGTGGGTGAATCTACTGCCCCCGAGAACTTGACAATCGTGAACGGTGATAACTTTGCATCCCTCGAATGGGATGCTCCTTTCACAGATGGTGGCTTTACAATTGAGTACTACAACATCTACCGCACCAACATCTCTGGCTCTGGATACATGCTAATTGGGACTAACTCCTCAGCTAATGGCTTTGTAGATACTTCCGCAGAGAATGGTAAGACCTACTACTACACGCTGACCGCAGTGAATAGCTATGGGGAGAGTCCAATGAGTTTGGAACAGAGGATAACTATCGCCAATACTCCCTTGGCCCCAACAAACCTCAACACTGTCGCTGGTGACCGTGAGGTCACATTGTCATGGGATGTTGCCGATGGACGTGGCTTTGAGATCACACACTACTCTGTCTACAGGATTGACTCCGCTGGGCAGACAATTCTCATTGCGACTACAAATGAGACGAGCTATACCGATTTAGACGTTGAGAACGGAGTGGAGTACATCTATATGGTGACTGCAACTAGTGAGATCGGAGAGAGCCCCTACTCCTTCTCGGCCAGTGCTACTCCTGCCACCGAGCCTTCGACTCCTTTGAATCTGAAGAGTAAGCTTTCAGGTACCACCCTTGTGCTTACTTGGGACAAACCTGAATATGATGGTGGTGTGCCTATCGAGGGCTACAATATCTATGCGAGTTCAAGTGAGGTGGATGGATATGAACTTGTTGGGGAATCAATATCTCGGTTCTACACAGATGATACACTTGAATTCGGGACTACTTACTTCTACAGAATATCTGCTATTAATCAAAAGGGTGAGAGCAATATGTCTGATCCTGTAGAGATCACACCTCTTGATCTTCCCGATAAGCCCATCTACGTAGCTGCTAGTTTCGAGGGTAGCCACATACTGCTTACGTGGAGTGTTACAGGTAGTCAGGAGTCACTCAGTTTCAATGTTTATCGGACCAAGGTTCAGGGAACCCCTTACATCAAGGTCGCTACCACAAACACGACCAGTTACACGGACAAGGACTTCACAGTCGGTGAACACTATTACTACGCGGTCTCTGCGGTCAACTCAGCAGGTGAAGGTGAACTCTCTGATGAGGCACTTGTCGGAACATACACACCTCCTTCAAAACCTGAGTCCATAGTGCTTTTCGCCTCCCAAGACGGTGTCACTATTGTATGGCTTCCTGGTAACAGTAGCTTCATGCCTGCTGATTATTATCTGATCTTCAAGTCTCTCGATAATGAGACCTATGCCAACATCGGTAACACCACGGAATTATACTATATCGACACGGACATTGAGTACAATGTAACCTATTACTACTACATCGTGGCAGTAAATGAGATTGGAGAAAGTCCCTCCTCAGAAATAGTATACGGAACACCGCAAGAAGTAACTGCAGAGGTGCCTATAAATCAGGGTGAAGAGGGACAGCAGAGTTCTCCGTATACCTCCGAGCCGAACTACAGTCTAATTGGGGCCACATCTGGGGTCTTCTTGGGAATAGGTGCGCTCGGTCTTATCCTCGTGATATTGAAAAAGACTATATTAGGATAACATGTATATTATATGCCGGTTTAAATTTAGAATCGGGTGATTATTATGAGAAGAAGTATATTAACATTAGTGATTGTGCTACTTGCTATGGTAGTATCTCCGTCTTTAGACGCAAAATCCCTAGGAAGTGACGGATATATCGTCCCCAATGCAGCAAGTCTAGGTGAGATTATGTCCTTTGATGCAGTGAATTACACGGGGACGGAAGATGTCAATCGCCGGTTTCCGCCGGTGGTAATAGGGGACTCACAGATCTCCCCGATCTGGGATAGTGTTCCTTCGTACCCGATATCTTCGTACGGCGAGAAGGGCCTGATATCGAGTGTTCACCTCGGGAATCAGGTATACTTCAAGATACAATATGATGTCACGATTGAGTGGATAGCGCTACAGTGGGACAGTGATAACAGCTCTGATCCAGAGAATTTCCAAGATGCTGACATGGAACCGATGGCTGCGGGTGATGACATGTGGGTGTTCGGGCAAACCAAGGAGACTGGAGTCTATGGGGATGCCGCGTCTTTGGGAACTGCTCCTCCCTTTATTGAACAGGATGTCAAGGGTGATCTAGTTTGGGAGAGCATGATCCTCAATGACACGAATGGAGCTCCAATCTCAGTGGTCGTTGAGATTGGTAGGGCTTTTGATACTCAGGATCTTCCTGGCAACGATGTGGTCTTTTCACCCAATTTCAACGTCAGTGTGTACTTTGCAAGTGCACAGAAGCACCGTCCGGACAGCTCTGTCTCTCAAGCCAAATTTGTCATTTCTGATATTGGGTTGGGTGGTAATGTAACACTCGCTCAACCTGAAACAGAAGAGACCGAAGAGGTGAAGAATCTGGTAGTGCCTTACCTCTTCTATAATTTGGGGGCAGGAATATTCTTCATGTCGATACTGTATACGATAGTGGTCTATGTATCCGTCAGAGCAGTTAGTAAGGAGGTTTAAGTTATGGACTTTTTTGAGATAATATTTGAGACGATTATGGAATTCCTACAGACAGGTCATCCCGCTGTCATCCACTTCCCAATTATTGGGATACTGATGGGTTTCACTGCAGGTGTGACCGCTCTGGCGATAAGGATAGTTGCAAACATTTTGAACATTCGACCGAGGATTACTATCTTGACGTATGATATGTTCATGAGGTACGTAGAGAGATTCGAGTTTGCGAGTCTAATCCTTGTTATTCTTGGAATCTTCGGTTATGGTATTGCGGGAATCACAGGTTTCTTCTCTGCAGGTGGTGTCGAGCCAGCTATCAATAACACCCTTCTTGAATTCAAGGTTAGACTCTCCATGATTGCTATTCTTATTCTATTTATTCCCGTCTTCCTCAAGATATACGTGGGAGTGGTTTATAGGAAACATCTCTTTACTACAGATAGTTATATTCCTGGGATAATGTACCTTATTCCGCTGGTAATTGCCGCCCCCCTTACAGCTATTGTGGCTGGTGCAGGAGGTGTCTATGTCTATGGACATTCTATACTTCAAACATTTGGACTAGGATGGATACTACCTGTCCCGTAGGTGATTGTGTTGTTCAGACCTTTACACTCCTTCATCGTGATCATTCTACTGGTTACTCCAGTTTATTCACAGGCTCCTGCGCCCCCTACAAATGATCAGGATAAGTACTATGGTTTTGAATATGGGTGTGTAGGTATATCCTTGGCTATTGTCACTGCCATGCAATCTCTCGGTAGCTTTGATCCTACTCCTGCAGCGAAATGTTTCGATACGGTGTGGAATAGCAGAGAAACCCATGAGGGAAGAACCTACGCTGCTTGGACAAAGTCTACATCATCCTACACGATATATCCTGGTATGAAGTACGGTGCAGTTGGTATTCTTCTCTCTCTCCTTGAATTTTACAATATCACTGGGGATGCTAAGTACCTCGAATGGGCTAGAGAGGGCTACGGCTCATTGATGGATCAAGCGCTCAACAAGAGTACACTGCCTCACTGGGGATACGCCTACGCTCTTCCCCGTGATCCCTATGCAATTTCAATCACTGATCTGAAGTATGGATCCACGGGGGTGCTCAAGCTCAATCTGGCCCTGTATGAGCAGACTCAAAATAGTTCTCTGCTGATTGAGGGGGAGAGAATGATCAACTGGTTGCAGAGTACCGTTAAGCTTGTTGAATCAGAAGGGGTGAAGTACAGTGTCGTTCCTTGGTATGATCTCGAGGATCCGAATAAGCCGGTAATAACTGCTTACGGTTTTGGACTGTCTGGAATTATTCCAGTTCTTCATGAGTACGGAGAGGTTCTCGGAGATCAGGGGACTAAGGCGTGGGCGTATGAGATGGCCAAGTTCCTGCAGTCGATCCAGTTCGCGAACGGCAGTTGGCCCTACTCATTTGAGGGTGATTTCATCTCCAATGGATTAGACGAGGGAGTAGCTGGAGTTGTTCAGGGGCTTTACGAATACAGTATTCTGAGGAATACCGATGAGTTCGACCAGACCATCAGGAAGGGTATTGACTACTTACTCAGTATCCTTGTTGACAATGGTACGCATTTTGGGATACCATCATCAACTCGGGACTCGACATTATTCAACAACCTCGCTCATGGTCTCGTCGGTGTTCTCCAAACTCTTATTACACTGGATCGCTTCCTTGATGAGGAGGAACGGGATCTTGTGGTCAAAGGGATCGAATACCTTCTTACTCAGCAGAGTTTTACCATTTTGAACGAGGGAGAAGATCTCCTCTTCCTCGTGCAGCCTTGGCTGGATGAAAAGACCTTGGACTTCTCGTACTCAGATGGACAAGCTGGTTTCCTTAAATTTATAGCTCAAAT
>JALWRB010000134.1 GCA_027077875.1 Candidatus Heimdallarchaeota archaeon | reverse complement strand
TTGGGTTGAAAAAACTGAACAGGAAGCAGACTGCGATGGACTCGGTCCCCTCTGGAAGTTCCATCCGCTCGATCTCTCTCAGGTCAAGAGGTATCTCAACTGAAGCGTCAGCCAGAACCCGCTCCTCTACCTCTATCCTGTACGCCCTCGGGACTAGTGGCTCAGGACGGGAGGGTACGAGCTCATAGATGTCCGACCTGTTCTGCCTCCCGATCTCAATCACATCCTTGAAACCCTTGGTGGTTACCAGAGCGACTCTCGCTCCTTTCCGCTCGAGGACGGCGTTGGTGGCTACTGTTGTTCCATGAATGACCTCGTTGATCTTCCCACCGAGACGGTCTATCCCCTTCACCACCGCCTGTGACGGCTCCAATGGAGTCGACGGTATCTTGAAGACCTCAAACCTACCCTCAGGATTGACAGCCACGAAATCGACGAATGTCCCGCCAGTATCTATTCCTACGATTTTGTAGGTTCTCACAGGCCTCCTGTCGTCGCCGCCCAATATAACCATTGATCTGTGGGATAATTCACAGCAGAAGTTTTGCTCCTGATTCAGGTGCTCTAATATCACAATTTGTATCTCTTCCCGTATGGACCATCTCTATATCTTATATTGTTACTATCTCTTTGCATCTGATTCGCGTCAGACCACCAAACTTAATATTAAATATACGGGGATTTGAGTAGTGAGAATTAAGAAAGACATTATCGACAGCGTCTTTGTCGCATTTATGATCCTCATTGCGATTTTCTTCGTCCTCGGAGCGGTGACCGACATCTCTCCCGTAAAGATGGTCGTCATCGATAATAGGGATCCGAATTCTATGCACCCTACGTATCTCCAAGGCGATATCTTCGCCCTGCAGCGGATGTCCCCAGAGGACTACAAGATCGGTGACGTGATTGTGTACAAGCCCGCGACCGGTGGTGGTCTTATCATCCACCGTGTGATCAACATCGAAGAGGTCAATGGCAAACGCTACTTCACCGTCAAGGGGGACAACTATGTCTCCAACTACGAACCCGATCCTTATGGGGAGTACAGGTCCTTCATCAGTGAGGACTCTGTCGTGGGGAAGATCCTCTTCAAGATTCCGTTCTTGGGTCACTTCAGCCTGGCCATCCAGTACAATAACTTCTTTAGGATACTTGTTCTCTTCATCGCAGGGGGGGTGATGCTCCACATCATCTTCTCCAAGGATGACGAGGATGAGGGGAAGGAGGAGTATTTCGAGATATCCAGAGAAAGGTTCAGGGTATTAAAGACCAATCTTGTAAATACTCTCCACACTCCCAAGGGTAAGATCTATGCAGGTATGGTGGTTCTGGTCGTCCTCATCCTCATTCCTGCTACCTTCACGCCCGGTGTGTTCTACCAGAATGACAAGGGATACACCCCCGGACTGATCAGCGTCGGATCCAATAGTATACCCAGTCGTTCCACCCAGAGCATCGATGGGACTACCGTCTCCACGGTGTTCTATCAAGTGGTTATCTCATTTTATGACTCGGGGATGCCTGGCGGGAGGATGCGATCCATCGTCACAGAGGCCTTCGTCGATGGTAGCACCAACCCAATATCCCACACCGTGTACAACAACCTCGGTGCAGTGATTGGTGTGCAGACATTCGGTGGTAGTGTCATCTTCGACTCGGACGCAGTGTCTACTGATCAAACACTGGAAGTTGTCGTCACACTGACCTTTGACTCGGGTGAAACCTCTGTGATGACCACTACCATCGATCACAGTGCGGGAGGGAACTAGGTGGAAACCAAGGAGATCATGACCTACATCAGTGCTCTCGTGCTGCTGTTCGTCCCCTCGATCAGTCTTTCCAGTGGTCACGCCATCGACCTCGAGTACATCCTGTACTTCCCTTACCTTACGATCATCTACATCACACCATACACGACTACTACCCCGTCACACATGAGGATACTTCCTCTGTATATCACCCTGATCATCTCCATCCCTAGCTTCTATATCCTGAAGTACCTATGGAGGTTCAACAACGAAGAGACTGATCAGGTCGAGAGCGCCCTGAAAATCGTCGGTTACTCCATCGTGCAGGTGATCGTCATCCTCGCCTCTTTCCTCTCTGTGGAGGTTCCCGAGGAAAGGTCATACTACCCTATCCCCTACTATTTCCTCATGATCCTGTACGGAGTATGGGCTGCAAAGACATACTTCGGTGAGGGGTACAGGAAGTCTCTCGAACCTATGGAAGTCGTTGAAGAGGAAGAGTAACAACGGAATCATCCCTTTACCAAATCTTATTTGTACACTCTTGGTCAATCAATCATGGAAACAGGGCTAAGAGATACACACGTATTCATCACGGGAGCTTCTGGGGGAATTGGGTTAGCCATGGTCGAGCTATACCTCGCCGAAGGAGCCCGAGTGACTGCACATTACAACACCGATCCAAGGGAACTCGTCAAGTCAGAACGCTTGCACCTCGTACAGGCTGATGTCCTATCGGAAGATGCCGTGAGGAGCGCCGTCCAGTCTGCAGTCGAGAAATTCGGGGTAATCGAGCACATCGTCATCAACCACGGAATCTGGATTGAGGACTCCGTCCCTATAGCAGACATGACCCTCGAGCAGTGGAACCGAACGATCGGTGTGGATCTCACAGGTGCATTCCTCTTCACCAGAGAGTACCTCAGGCAACTCAGGGAGAATGTCGACAATGTCTCCACTCCCTCAATCGTCTACATAGGCTCGACCGCAGGGATATTCGGTGAGGAGCACCACGCAGACTACTCATCGGCAAAGTCGGCTCTGATGTACGGGATGACAAAGTCTGCCAAGAACGAGATCGTGCGGATACACCCAATGGGAAGGGTCAACGCCGTAGCCCCAGGATGGGTCCGGACACCCATGGCTGAGGGTGCACTGGCGGACAGCAAAGTGGTCAACCGTGTGCTCTCCACCATGGCCCTGAGAAAGATTGCCACTCCCACAGATGTGGCAAACGCTACCCTGTTCCTCACTTCCAAGCTGGCTGCACATACCTCGGGAGATATCATCGAGGTCACTGGTGGGATGGAGGGACGGACTCTCCATGATCGATAAGGTAGATCAATAATAACAAGGGGTGAAGTACGAACCCGTTTTAGCCATCATCGGCTGATTTGTGCATATATGTGGACTAGGTGGATGTGGACCTTGTTGGTGTAACACTCCATACTCAATTGGATGACATCTATCCGATGAAAAGCAAACTGGACGAATTTAACCACTTATGAATACAGATTCGAGAAAACATAATTAGAGATCCACAAAATTCAATCTGTCGAAGACAGCTGCAATTTTCCCGTTCTCCACAGGTAGACCCCGTTCATCGAGTGCGATGATGCTCGCCACTCCCTGAGAGATCGCCCAACGATCTGTACCACGCTCACACTCATCAGGCGTGTAGCTCCACTTCTGACGACGAAGACTAACTATGTCACCATGCTCCTCGAACAGTTGTGCGATCTTCAGATCTCCCAGACGGCTCGCGTAGTAGCCCTCGCGACTCGGAGTCAGGGGGTAGTTCACTGAGAGACCCATGATCCCCTCTGGAAATCCCTCACCAATCGTTGCAAGAAGGTCGGGAAACGGGGACAACGCACGTGTGAAATTCTCCTCCACCAAGGCCTCCGTGGTGTAACACAGGCTGACCGCCACAGACGGAACCCCCAAGAGAATCGACTCAATCGACGCCCCAATCGTCCCCGAGGAGAAGTAGTGACCGATGTCCAAGTTACTTCCAATATTCGCCCCTGAAATCACTAAATCAGGTCTCCTTCCTCTGAATATCCCGTAGTTGCTGCAGTCAGCAGGAGTCGCGCCGTGTAGGATCGTGACAGGGTAACCACCCCTTTCAATCTTCTCGGTTCTGAGCTCACCGCGCCTGGTCGTAGCCTTCGAGAAACCGCTACGCTGACCCTCAGGGACTATCACCTCGACATCCCAACCGAGCGAATTAATCGATCGAATTGTAGGTACAAGGGCCGGTGAGTCAACTCCATCGTCATTGGTCAGTAGGATCTTCATACTATCTCAGATAAGAACGATCCTAATTAAACCTCCGTCTCTGAGTAAAGATGGTTTGCTGTGGCAGGTTGATGAGTGAACTTCCTTCAGTAGATCACTGTGAATAGGAGAACAAGTAGATTGTAATCTCGATCACCGAGTGACATTATTGCAGTTGACGGACAAAAATCAACGAGGGAAAATTCATACTTGAGGTACTCTAGGACAATACTTTGGTAGTGTTGAAAATAGCGCCTGAGGGATTCGAACCACTCGACCTCTGGGTTTCGCAAGGTGTTTACCTTTATGAGCCCAGCGAGCTAAACCAACTGCTCCAAGGCGCTTCATATCTTGAAGAGTCGTGGGACACTTCTCGACAACCTTACTGGTAATCTCTTCTATTTATATCATAGCTTTGATACGTCTTGTTCCTCCCAGAAAGGTGTTGGATTCTTGTGTGCCCGTTCACAATTTGGTGAATTTTGGTTCTGGTGATCACAAGTGGTAGGAAATTTCTATAAGGAGGGGATATAACAGCGGTACTATGGTGTATGAATTTGACACTGAGGACTCGCTTGTAATCAAGGCTGTTGGTCTAAAGGCGCTGGCAATCGCTGTGCTCATGAGTCTGGGGGGTCTTCTCAATGCGATTTTCACCGTCCTCGATGACCGTGATGACCTGATAGTGCTGAGTCTTCGCTTGGTTCAGGCTGTGATCCAGATTGGAGCAGGGTGGATCTTTCTCCGGCCGAGTGATAATTTAAGACGAATCCACGACACTGAGGGCAATGACATAGCGGAGTTGATGACTGGTATTGAGGAGATGAGCATGGGATTCCTGATAGCGATCTTCTTGGTTGTTCTGAGTCTGGTAATGGATCTGGGGCTTTTCTTGTCGGAGGTTTTCTGAGTTGAGTGGGAATAAGATTGATCCGACTGATAACGAACGTGTTCCCGAGACGATAGAGGACGAGTTTGATCCTGTGATGAGCGAGTACGAGTTTGGCCCCGAGGAGGAGACTGTCATAGCACGGATGGCTTCACGGATGAAGGTCTTGGCAATACTGCTGATGTTTGCAGGACTAGTAGCTCTGTCTCCTATTCTAATATCTGGTTACAGCAATGGTCTGCTGATTGGTGGTCTTTTGTGGCTATTAATGGGTGTCTTCTTTTTCCTCCCTGTGGACAATTTCAAAAGAATTACCACCTCACGTAACCACGATATCAGCGAGCTGATACAGGGATTCAGGGAGCTGAACAAAGGGTGGACAGTTATTCTAGTCCTCCTTCTTCTTCACCGCGGGTACCTGATTTTCGTCCATCTGAGTTAAGTGATTGAGACGTGGTAGGCTAAATTTTACCGACAATAGATTTATCTAAACAAAGTATGATAAACTTATCGTGTAGTCCATTTTGTGATGGGAAACTACTTATTTTGAAGGAATCTTCCTAAGAATGCGATGGCAATTAACGACGAAATCTTCAAGCTTGGAGTACTCTTCGTGGATGATAATCAGAAGATCCTTGATCTTCTCAAACTGGATCTCCGAGCTGCGCAAGATGAGTACAACTTCTACTTCGAGCAAGATCCTCTGCACGCTTTAGAGAGGATCAAACAGGGTGGTATTCACATCGTCTTCGCAGATTTCGACATGCCACAGATGGACGGTCTGGAGTGGTTGAAGAACGTCCGCTCCATCGACCCGATGATCGTTCGACTGGTTATAACTGCGTTCGGGGATCTCGGTACGACTGAGCGTTTTGTGGAGAATGCCGAGATCTTCGGTTTCATCAAGAAACCATGGAAGCGGGACTACCTTCTCGGACAATTGGATCAGGCGAGGAGCTACTTTATGAGCACACATCCGAACTACGATGGTGATCCGTGGTCAGTCGTTGTGGCGATGTATGGTGATGATGGCTCTTTGGAGATCGAGTGCAAGTATCCTGGTATTGCACCTTTTGACGCCGAAGTTGTTGCGAAAAAGGTATTTGAGTCCTTCCCTGACCTATTCGAGGACGACTTCGAGAGCTCGGGATACACGCTCCCACTGACCTACGAGCGAGTGACTGTGCGATGCTATTTTGAGAGGATAGAGGGTGTTGACAAGGTCAAGGGTATACTCTTCCTGAAGCAGAACATTGAGAGTTGGCAGGTGCAGGTCATCGACGAGGTGTACCAGTCATTCAGGGAAGAGGTGAAAACGGGTGGTTCTGATTTCCACTTTATCGTGCACAATATGGTGGACGAGTTGATGGGAAAATTTGTGAAATCTGCGAATAATTAATTTTAATAAGGTGAACTTCTTCGTTACATCAAAGGTGGAATAAGTGGCCAGTGAGATTGAAGGATACAGCCAAGAGGAACTGATGGAGCTGTTTATGGAGGAGTACTCCGAGATGCTTGAGACGTACTCCAACGCTCTGCGTATTCTCCGTAATTCAAAGGATAACCATCTGAGAAAGATGGCGTATGACGATGTGTTCAGGGTGTTCCATACCCTGAAGGGCACGGGTGCGTTTTTCACGGAACTCGAAAACCTCACCTCATTCGCGAAGAAGTGCTGTGAGTACTTCCGGGATTTTGATGAGGCGAATGCAGATGATGAAACTCTGCACAGCTGGGTGAGGCGGGCGTTCTCCCAGATCTCATCTGCCAAATCTTCAATTGCTAAGCGTGGACATGTCAATGGTTACAAGTTCCACCTTCCCCCCGATTCTCTGAGCTACCTCCTCGACTGAGTCTCTTGTCCATAATTTAATCCGTCGTGAACAGATGTTCTGGTTGTTTTCAGGATTTGCTCTTCCACTCGACGTCGGGCACACCCTGTGATTGGTTGATATATCGAGCTAGAACGAAAAGGTAGTCGGAGAGTCTGTTGACGTAGGCGACGATTTCCTCCGGGATCTCGGTGGTCTTCATCAACCTCACGACCGAACGCTCTGTCCTCCGCGCAACTGTCCTTGCTATGTGGGCTACTGAACTTGCCTGAGAACCTCCCGGAAGGATAAAGCTTCTCAGAGGTATCAGTTCCAAGCTCATCTCATCTATCCACTTCTCTAGTTCCTCAATGTCCTCGGTCCTCACGACTTTCCTGTACTCGACGGATGCCAATTCCGATCCGATCTCGAAGAGTGTGGACTGTATGAGTTGTAGTTTGTCCTTGTGGACATCTGTCATGGATGTCAGAAGTCCTAGAACACTGTTGAGCTCGTCCACATTGCCATAGCTCTCAACTCTCAGATCATCCTTGTCCACCCTCTCTCCTCCAATGATCGAGGTTTTTCCCTTGTCTCCCTTCTTCGTGTATATCTTCATTCTCAGCCATATCTCTTGTGCCATTTCAATAATGCTTCGGAACTGTGGCGACTGCCGGCAAAGTCCTTGCTGCAATCAAGTCTGTGGATTATT
>JALWRB010000133.1 GCA_027077875.1 Candidatus Heimdallarchaeota archaeon | reverse complement strand
ACTCTAGACCGTGCTCCTCACTGAACTTCCTGTTCTTCTCCACCGTATCCGCAGAAATCCCAAACACCTTGATCCCTTTGGATTTGATCTCGGAGAAGGTGTCACGAATGGAGCAGACTTCCTTGGTGCATCCTGGGGTGAATGCTCGCGGATATGAGAAGAGGACGACCTTACCTGTGGACAGATCCTGATGGGTTACCTCTGATCCGCTGGCCAGTTTAAGATTGAATTTAGGTATTGACATTGAATACCCATATCATATCGTGCTAATTAAGACTGTGGCTAAGTATGCTAATCCATAGGAATTTGATCATACTAGAGTTGCCAAGAGGTTAGAATAGGAAACTGCAATATTTATTTCACCCGCACTGGGGATTCGTCGTGAACTTAGAAAATATCTTCGATAGAAGCCAAAAGTCAAAATAATATTCTTCAAGTGATCAACTGTGGATGAAGAAATATCCTCCTTCATACAGCTTCTTGGAGGCGACAGAAACCCGTTTTCAGCTCCTGAGAACCATAAGGGAGCCATACATCGTATATTAGATTTGATGAAGAATAACGGGATCCCAGCAGACATTCTTACATTCGAACATCACGAATTTACGGGATACAACTTGTGGGTACCTCCACCATCAATGGACGATGATTTCGTCCTAATCCTTGCTCACCACGATACAGTACCCGAGAGCCCAGGAGTCGATGACAACGGATCTGGATTGCTTTTGACATATCTCCTAGCCAAATGGTATTACAGTCTCGAAGGTGATAAACCCAATTTGGCATTTGTCATGCCAGACTTCGAGGAGGGCGACCCTAGGGTCTTCAAGGAATTGGAGAAGTTCAATGAGAAGAATGGAACCAGTTATTCATACAAAGACAACTACTTCGATCCATCGTTCTGGGATCGTTTTAGATCACACCTGAATGAGAATGTCAGGGATCTAACAGGCTTTACGGGGACAAAACGATTCGTCGAGTATTTAGAGAAACAAAACCTTCTCGACAAAGTAAAATTGGTAGTGGATTATGAAACAGTGGGGTACACAGCTGAGGAGCAGCAACAGGTGCCTGGTATACCCGTGCAAATGACGAAAGGTGATTTTCTTGCAGGAGCAATAAACGCAGAAGCGGATGAGTATTTTGAGATACTTAATAGTATTGTCCATCCCCTCAAGAGAGTTCTTATCCCCGTTCCGAACCGTGGACATCCTGCTCCAGATACCCGTAGGAGTGATCACTCTGTATTTTGGGACAAGGACATTCATGCCATAATGTTCACGGATTCAGCCAACTTCAGGAATCCTCATTATCACAAGCCTACTGATACTTCAATAGACCACAGTTTTATCCTCGACGTATTCGAGTACTCCAAAATATTTCTTAAAAAGATGCAGTAGGCTGGCTCTCATCCATCTTTTTCTTAAATATGTATTTCATTACGCCCGTGTGAAAATACTCGCGTTAATCACATTCTCACTAATTACATTCTCAACTTCTGTCTATGGAGGAATTTACATCTCCTCCATGGTTCTTGTCGGTGGTGATGGGATAGACGAGGTAAAAGCAGGAACACAATTTCAGGGAAATATAGCACTTGGTGGGTTCACGACTTCTACTGACTTCCCTATTATCGATGGAAATGCAGAGAGGAGGGGTGGCAGCGATGGTTTCCTTACTGTTCTTAACTCAGATGGTAGTATAGTATTCAGCACGCTTATAGGGGGTAGTTCATCTGATTCGGTGGTTGAGATTGCAACCATCGGCACGGATCTTGTGGTAATCGGCTCAACACAGTCCACTGATTTTCCAGC
>JALWRB010000132.1 GCA_027077875.1 Candidatus Heimdallarchaeota archaeon | reverse complement strand
CGCTCTGGGACGTATATCTTAAATTCCTTCACAAGATCACAATTCCGGATTACTATCGATTGTAATATGCGATCAATTTATATCTTTTCCAACTGTTGAAGACTTGTAAAAAAGGATAGATTTCCTAACTCATATGATAAGTTAGTGATTTGTGTGCAGGTGCACAAATTTCCTAATAAAATTGTGCAGAATTTGAGTCCTCTACATATATTACTTATAGTCTCAGAATCGCCTAAAGTTGGTTCAATTAATGGAAGACGAAATTAAGATCACCAAAGATACCTTTGAGAAGTCCAAGAACCTGTTTCTTGGAGGTGACCCGTTTGGCAAGCAGGCGGTCGAGAGCATAGAGGAACTCTTGAACAAGAGCTGGTTGACCAAGCAGTACTTCTCCATCGGTCAGAACGCGCTGGTACTTCCGGGATGGCTCCATGAGCAGCTCATCCCTGAAGGGCGAAATATCAGCAGTTTCGCAACATCTCCTGTAATTGTCAACTCCAGTGGAAGAAACTATTACCTCTTGGGGCATCCTGATTCCATTCACGAACCAGTTGTGGATTACAGGGGAGGAGTGATCCCTAACCCGAAGAGCTACACCCTTCTATTCGGTGTTCTCCTCGATGACAAACCCGTCTACAACTCCGAGATCGGTGAGATTGAGGTCAGTCTTCACGAGGATGGATACCCAATAGTCACCGTTGATTGGACAATTGATGGCGACAAGATCATCTATGAATGTGTAGCTGGAGTTGACGAAGATGGCAACGAGAGTCTTGCTGTCAATGTCCTCCGTGGCTTCCAGACTCACAGCTTGTTGGTGACAATTATTCCATTCGACCAAGATGGACTGACAAGTATCGACAACATCGAATTCGACATAAAATCAAAGGTTGTCAGACCCGCGAATCATCCAGAGATCAGGATAAATATTGCTCCCATCAAATATCTGGTTCTTCCTGCCATGATGGGAAGTGCTGGAAAGAGAATAAACCATGAGATTCAGAACTCGACTGTGAAGTGCGAATGCCAAGCTGCTTCATGGGCAGGTGTCTTCCCCGTGAGATCCACCCCCAGACTACTCATCCCACTGGAGGGAGAAGACCCCGAGGAACCCGATCCTGATGATCTGGAGTACGACTGGGAGGAGGAGATAGAACATCTCCCAGAGATTACCACCCCTGATGACTTGGTTAATACCCTGTACCGGAATAGTGCCATCGTGCTAAGGTCTCTCTCCGATATCGCTATCAACGAGATCACCTATGGACCCAGTACTCAGGAGACCATGTGGTACCCAGCTCTTGCCTTCCAGATGAGGGCTCTCGACAGACTAGGATACGGTGAGAAGATCGTCCGTCCTATCCTGAACAACATCCTGTCCAACATGACCGAGGAAGGTCTTGTTGACATTCAAGAGCAGTGGGATGGATACGGATCCCTCGTCCTCGCTGCTATGAACCACTACCGCTTCCACAACGAAGTAAACTGGATAGGCGAGAGGCTCAACGACATAAAGAAAATCGTAGATATATTCCTGAAGATGGTCAAGATCGAGGCGAAGAGCAGTGGGGGTGGGTCAATGGGTCTCCTGCCAAGGGGTAATCCACCACTTTACGATCCTGTTTTCTGGAAAAAAGACAGGTACTACGTTCACGATTTTTACATGCTATACATCCTAGGAGTTAGCGCCGTGCTCTCGGATCTGGCGGGTAGAAAGGGTGAAGTTGAGAAGCTCAAGAATGACTATGACACGTTCAAAAATCAACTGATGGAAATTGTGATCGAACACGCATCTAGGTATTCACTTCTTCCCGCGGGTCCAGATCTACAGGAGAATGCGATGATGTTCTTCAACCTCTATGGTTTCTATCCCCTGAACATCTTCGGTTCTAACTTTACGCCACTGACCAAGACCCTCGATCAGCTCGAGAAGTACTACATGAGGGATGGTGGTTTCATGGTATTTCATCCTTGGAACGCTTTTGGGAGCACTATGACAATTCAGATGGCTCAGGTATTTCGGTTCGCTGAGAGACTGGAGCCTGTAGAGAAGATCATAGATTTCATGGTCAATAACCGTACGAATGACCAGGGATGGGCTGAGGGCATACTGAATCGAAAAGAGTCTGGAGTAGTTGGTGACTCTCCAAACGGACTGGTTGCTGCCGAGTGGCTCAACCTGATATTAGATATCTTCGCGGATGACAAGGGAGAATCGGAACTCGTCCTCCTGAAGGGTATGCCGGCCAAGTGGTTGGATGAGGGTGTGAGCTGCAAGTCACTAAATATCCGCGGGAATGGCAAGCTGAGCTATTCTGCCAAGGTCACTGGTGGAACTCTAAAAATCACATATGACTATACTGGTGACCTGGATGTGCTCGTCTATCTCGACCGCAAGGTAGAGAAGAGCAAGGGTGCGAAGAACTTCCAGTCAAACCTGTACAAGCTTGAGAAGAAAAAGGGAACTGCAGAGTTCCAGCTTGGGTGACAATTCCTTCAATATTTTTTGCCATAGGTCTTTCGTATCAATAGTGTTTTATTCTAGTAAAATAGTTATATGTTGTGATTGGTTGGAAACATCTTCCTGAGCATGTGAGTGTCTACATTTCACCAAAGGACTCTCCTGCTCTGGTAGAACACCTCAATGGTCTAGGTTTCATTCCTCCTGCACTTCAAGTACCGAAGTTACACGTCGTCTTCTCGAAAATTATTCGCACAACATTCAACGGCTTGGATGCCGAGCTCCACCTCCGTGTCTTTTCCAACGGTAAGATTGAGGCGGAGTACGAGCCACCCCGGCTCGCCCACTGGCTTTCCCACATCTTCAGGAGGAGCTACTCAGCCCATGAGTACATTATCTCCACCCTTGAGGAACTTGGAATAAAGTACGCAGTAGACGAGCTCACGAGACAGCTCTATAACGATGTATTTCCCAAGGAATTTCCGTTTGTCCTATCCGAGTTCTACCAGTTTATCATGGGCGGTGTCATCGTACCCTTTGTGATCCGTCCATTGCAGAAGCTCATGAGGTTTAAGCCGAAACCTCCCGCCCCTCTTTTCCCACTGGACATCTTTACTATTGCCACTCCCGAATAACGTGATGTAGTATATGATTTAAATAGGAAAGATCGATCGGTAGAACGTTAGAACAGCCTCTTGTCTATACATTTATACACTGAGCATTTATTTAAATCTTCGGCGGACTATCTCCTGCATTAACATGCTATATTAATAGTTGACTATTGAGTCAATTAGATTGCCATTGCAAGATTTATATAGCCACTTTCTGTCCTTAGAAATACACCTAAAGAGGATTTGTAAATGATTGACATAACACTTGAAAGTACTGAAGAAGAACGGATCCATAAAATTACCAAAGCCCTCGCAACACCGACAAGGTATAGAATCCTCACGATTCTCTCCAAGGACGAGATGGATATTTCTCAATTGGCCCAGAAATTGAACCTCACTGAAGCAAACATCAGCGCACAGGTCAAGCACCTTGAGAAAGCTGAGCTCCTGTCCTGCAGGTACAAGCCTGGTGAGCATGGTGTACGTAAGCTCTGCAAGACGAAAGTGTCCACTATTACTATATCGTTGGCGGACAATGACAGCTCGATTAATACTGTATTGCTAGATTAACTTACTCGTCCACACCGATAAGAGTCATAGTGTTTCTAATTTTCTGGATTGTCCTGAATTGGCCGATGACTCTCTTCTTAAGATCGTTCACATCCTTGGAGGTGACCTTTGCGATAATGTCGTAATTACCGTACACAAGGTAAGCTTCCTCTACTCCTTCGATTGCTTTGATCTGCTCGAGAACATCCATCTCGACACCAACGTCCGTAATAATCAGTACATATGCTGTTGCTATTTTAATCACCCTTCACTGAGTAGTTACTTACTACTTAGTAAATTTAGGTTCTAATCTTTTAAAAACCCTCTCCCGTCTAAGACTGAATGTATCCAATTTCTGTTCAGAACTTTATCACTGCACCCTACTCTACGGTCTCCTCTGGGATACTTTCCTCGGTGGTCACCATTGAGTAGACAGTGACGACAAGAATAATTGACATACCTGCCATGACTATAAGCGTGGGTACAATCCCCAGAAATATGTCTATGATGAGTGCAAACACAGGTTCCATGGAGAAAATCAGGGCGATTTTGGGTCCCTTCACATGGTTCTTCTGTGCGAATGTCTGGGACCACATTGCGAAGCTCGTGGCCAAGACAGACGTCACCAAGAGGGTTACCCAGACTATATAGGGGTACTCACCAGAGAATGGGTTCCAAGTATTCTGATTTATCACCGATACAGCAAGGGCCAGGAGTCCCACAACAAAAATCTGCACGGTCAACATCGGGAGTATCGGTACCTTGACCGCTTCGTCTGTTATGATGATGTGGTAAGCGACGGCTATGGCGGTGAGCACGATGATAGCGTCGCCAACCTGTACAGTGAAACTGCTGAAATCTACAGTCATGAGTGCAAGCCCGATAAATGCCACCAAGGCCAAGATGATGTCCCTTATCGAGATCGGTCTACGGTATGGGGGTAGAGCTGATGCAAAGGGGACGAAGAGGACATTCATCCCTGTGATGAACGCTGCCTTCGCTGGTGTGGTCAGTGACAGTCCTATTGTCTGGAAAATGAAAGAGAGGTAGAGGAAGGTCCCAAGGATGACCCCGTATTTCAGAACCAATGGATTTGTGAAATGCATCAGCTCTTTGGGTGAGGACATGAGCGTGATCACGAACAGGATGATCGCAGCCAAGAGGAATCTGACCGCGAGAAAACCATCGATGGAGATTATGCTCACCGTCTTCTTGACGAGGACGAAGGTAGATCCCCAGTAAAATGTGGAGAAGATCAGCATGGCTATGCTGAAATAATATGTTTGTCTCTTACTCAGTTCCATATCGGATTCCTCAGATGTCGATAATGAAGTGCGCAATCCACTTATTCTCAAGTTTCTTGACATAGAAATCGTGGAGGGTGATGGCCTTGATGTCGTTCCCGATCATGTGTACGTCCCTGTCGAATAGCCCGCCAACAAATCTTACCTCTGCATTTGTCCCTTCCACCTTGATCTCGACATCCTTAATGAAGAAGAGCTCTGCATCTTTGAGGTAGACCATTTCATCCATGATTTTATACAGCAATGTCTCAATACTAGATGCTTCGAATGTTAACTCTCGCTCCTCTTTGCCATCTAGTTCTTCCACCTTGGTCATGAGGTTGGCGATTGACAGGCAAGCATCCCTTAGCAGTTCCTCGATTGTCTCTGCTTCGACCGAGATTCCGATGTCTGCGATTGCCTCTTCCTCCAAATATTTCCACGGCATATGACCCTATAGGCTTGTATTATTGAAAACCTTTGTTCAGGAGGTCAAAACATACTCGAATGATCTTCCATTCTTGATCCTCTTCACAACTCCGTCGTTGACCATCCTATCAAGAGGTCTTCTGATGGAATTCTCACTGGTCGTCATGGCATCTGCAATTTCTTTACGGGTGAGGGGTATGCTAGACTTCTTTAGAATTGTATATACGGGTAGCACTGATTTCTTCGTGACATTTGGGAGGCTATCCAGATACAGGGACCCATCAACTTTCCTTTCTTCACTTGGTGTGGGGGTTGAAGTTGTGTCAATCCTACCTTGGAGCTCCCCTAGTAACTCACTCTTCATCTCTTGGAATCTCCGCTCCAATTCCTCCTCCAACTCTTTCCTGAAGATAAGGAGGGATCCTTCGACGTCGATCGTAGTATCGGTTGATCCTGTTGAGAGGAAGTGAGTTTCCAGCTCCTTTGTTATTATCCTGGTGAAATAAGCAGTTCGAGTCATCCCCAGTTCCTCTGCGCGTGTGTTTAATCTGTCCCAGAGTGAACTGTCTATCCAGAAGTTGATTTGCTTGCCCTGACGTGTCATTATTTCTCCATTGTCTATATTGGTATATAAATTTATATATCTCGTAGTTCGAATGTTGTATAGATATGTATATACAAAGTTATGCAAATTATATTATACATATTTGTCTATAAAAGTCTATACTGATCGACTATATTGACATTAGAGGGGGTATAATCTTTAATTATTTTACTTGGGAAATGCATAGTCTTTTGACGTCAGGTTCTCAATGGATTCGACTGTATATACGCGATAACTTGATCAACCTTCTCGGGTGCAAGGCCAACATCTATAGTATCGAAGACCTCCTCCAACTTCTGTACCGGAATATGTTTGGTGATCTCTGGGTCTGATAGTACTGACTCCCTGAAATTTTCTGACCCTACGTGCTGTCTCAGCAACTCGTGACCAGCTTGTCTACCTACCTTGTCAATGAGTAGTAGAAGAACCTGTTCGGATTTGGAGGCAGAAGCTCTTTCAAGATTGCGACGTATATTTCTCTCGTTCACTTCCAATCCCTCAAGGATTGACTTGGCCTGTAGCATCATGTAGTGGAGGACGACGACATTAGCGGGTATAGTGAGCCTCTCCACTGCCGAATTCGTCAGGTCTCTTTCGTGCTCAAGGGCTATATTCTCGAAGGACACCGAAATATTGGCCCTCAGGATCCGAGCTAGACCATTCAGTCTCTCTGCCTTGTGAGGATTACGCTTGTGGGGCATCGCAGAACTGCCAACTTGCTTACTGCTCCTCGGCTCGAAAAACTCCCCGATCTCACTCCTCTGGAGATGCCTGATCTCTTTTGCAATCCTCTCGATGACAGCGGAAACCTGTGTCAAGTGGAACATGAACTCGGAGTGTACTAGTCGGGTGACAACCTGTGTCGAGATAAGTACAGGTTCCAGACCCAGATTCCTCAGAACTTCCTCCTCTATATCTAACCTGTGCGAGCTGGCGTAGTTGCCGACAGCTCCCGAGAACTTTGAGAGCTCTGTGGGCGCCCTAGCCAGACCGGATAATGAGTGATGAAGCTCGAACATGAAGTTCGCGAACTTAAAGCCCACAGTGGTTGGAACTGCGAACTGGCCGTGAGTTCGTCCAAGCACTGGCAGATCCCTGTACCTCACTGACAATCCATTGAGAATATCCAGAAGTTCATCACCTGTCCGGAGTAACTCTTCTTTCGCCTCAGTCATCTGCAGGGCCAGAACAGTGTCTTGGATGTCCATTGAAGTGGCGGTATTGTGGATGAACTCACCTGCATCACCCGCTTTTTCTGCGAGTGCCTTGACCATCGCCATCAGATCATGGTGAATCTCCCGCTCGATCTCCTGAACTCTCTCCACCCTGACCTGTTCGGATGCCTTCGCAATTTTGTCTGCGGTGCCTTTGGGGATCATATCTTTGCTCTCCTGAACTCGTGCAAGTTCGGTCTCAATCCTGAGCTGAATTCTGAGTTTGTTCTCCGCAGAGAAAATCTGACTTATCGGTGTATTGTACCTCTGGAAGCCGTCTGACCACACAGGTTGCAGATATATCTTGAATTCTAAAGGTAATCGGTAAATCTTAATG
>JALWRB010000131.1 GCA_027077875.1 Candidatus Heimdallarchaeota archaeon | reverse complement strand
GACAAGGTAGAGGTCTTCCTGATCTGAACTCTCCTTGTCTCATTTAACTGGTATAGTGCTATTTCTCTATCAGATCCTCTGATTGCGAGATGTACTTCACAAAACTGTCATCAGAGTAAGCTCTTCTGACTTTAGGTAAGGTCTTCTCGAAATTACCTTCGTAGGTCTTGATCCTCGCTACCTCCTTCCCCATTCCCAGATGCAGAAGCTCATTCCTCCACCTACCAACATTTGCGAACACATCGAGATTCCTTCGGATGTCTGGTGGTGCTTTCTTGCTATGGTCAGGATTGATGATGAAAGAAAATAGCTTGTCTGCCCGATCCACATTTGTATTCAGTATCTGCCTGATGAACTCTACCTGTGACTCCCTGAGAAAGGCAAAAGCCCTGCCCACATCTGCTTGTCTATTGAAGACCAGCTCTGAGAGATCGGTCATGATGAGGTACTTCTTCTTGAATTGTCCATTCACCTTGTAGGATGCCAGTACGCCCCTGACTTCCTCCGCAAGTGCTGAGATGAATTTATGGAGGAACTTGTCCCACTGGTGCTTGGGTTCTGGAAGATTGCTCACTGTATTTTCCAGTTCATCCAGTGTCTCCAACTCGAAGAAGCCATTCTGTAACTTCTGAAGGAAATCTGAGATCCTATTAATCTTCTTTTTTGCGTTTCTGATATAGGTGTTGTCAAGATTCTCCGGGAGGAAATAAGTTCTTTCTAACTTCGCTAGGCTGTCTGCATAATTCCTGAGTGGATATGGTCTGAGCTCCTCTACTGCTGTTTTAATGATTTGTGTGTTTAGGACATTCTTGAAGATCTCTGTGAGATCAAGATACCGTACCTCATCCCCCACCTTTAATGGCTGTTTCGCGAAGGCATAGAATATTCTCCTGACGTCAACCTTCCCCCTTGACAAAGCCTGCAGGTACATGGATTGTAGGAGGACGATGAATGCGAGGTGCCTGTACGAATGTGTGAGGTCATAGGTGATCTCAACTTCATCGTCTTGTGCTATCCCTCTGATCACCGAGTCCAGTTCGGTGAAGCTTTTCATCATGTCCTGTTCCGAGATGTACTTCGAGTCCTCAACTGTGACTTTGTGAATCGAACGGCATTGGGTGAAGAGATCCACTATCGCCTCCCGATTCTCAGTCAGACCGTTCTCTCCTGCCTTGAAGCCATCGGTGACTCCCTTCTTGGCCATGGGGTTGTCAGGGTAGATGAGGATTACATCTAGCTCTTCTGGCTTAGGGAAGAGGAAGTGGATGAGTGCGTTGCTGGACATCCAACTACTGTACGTTTCTCCCTCGAAGACATAAGTTACTTCTCTGTACGCGGGAACGTATCCCGTTGTGGCGATGAGGATTTTTCTCAATATTTTCCCTCCACGTTGAGCACTTCTTCCTTAGCTTATAACACTGAGTGTCACCATTGGTAAGAATGCTACAATTTTGAAAACTGTCCTATGACCTATTACGGTTCTCCACTGCTGACTTGTGAATCTGTGCATTCTGGGACGTGTATCTTCAATTATCTTAACAATGTTTAAAACCAATCTGCATATCCTCTAAGCGATGTACTAAAAACATCTCATTGTAGTCTGAACTCGCCTGTTGTAATAATATTCATCTCTTTTTGCTCCATGCTTCCCATGAAAAATAGGAGAAATTGCAAAATCTAATCTCAGGCATTCCTGTCAACAAACCAATAATCTCCAGAAAATTTTCTGAGGAAAGTTAGCAAAAATTTCTAACACTCTAGAACTTCCATCCTCAATATTTATAAGTTAATTGGGGAGGGTAACTAAGCGAAAAGTGTACAAAAA
>JALWRB010000130.1 GCA_027077875.1 Candidatus Heimdallarchaeota archaeon | reverse complement strand
CACTTTGAGCTTGGTCGTGGAGAGGCCTCGATTGATTAGTTTATACCCTCTTATCCCCATGGTCTCACATATCTCCTCGATGTTCACGAGACGAGCTTCCCACCCTTCAGAACCCTGATGTGTTCACGCTTGGTCAGAACGGTTATGTCGTCCAGCGGATTAGCGTCCAGCAGAAGGAGATCTGCGTCGTACCCGACTGTGATTTGCCCTGATTTCGGAGCTCGTTCTCCCAACGTCTTTGGACCCATGGAGGTCGCCATTACTATGGCATCCATAGGGCTCATACCAAGATCCACGTGGTACTTCAGCTCCATTGCATTCTCACCGTGCCTGACCGCGTGCCCGGAACCTGATACAAAGATGTCAGTCCCTAGGGCCATGGGCACACCCTTTCGAATGGCAATTCTCATCGATTCCTCGTGGATGTCCGTGATTTTTAGCGCCTTTTCTCTTGCGTATTCGGGCATCGAGGGAGATTGTGCCATGACCTTAAGTTTCTCCACGACGTATCTTGTGGATACAAGGATCATACCTTTCTCTTTCATTTGATCCGCGAGATCCTCTGTGAGGTAGGTACCGTGCTCAATAGTGTGGACTCCCCCCTCAATCGCAGCCTTAATTCCAAGTGCACCGTGGCAATGCGCGGCAACGGAAATCCGAGATCTGGCGGCCTCGGAGGTTATGGCCCTGATCTCTTCAAGCGTGAACTGCTGGTCAATGGGGTTGTCGATCTTGCTCATTACACCGCCAGAAGTGCAGATCTTGATCGCGTCGGCACCTAAGCGTATCTGTTCACGAACAGCTCTCATGCATTCCACGGGACCGTCTGCCAAACGCCCAATGGACATCTCCCCAAGTCGGTCGACCAGTTCCAGTTTCATGTTGTGGATATCCCCGTGTCCAGCCGTGGTGCTCAGCAATCTTCCCGATGCATAGATGTTGGGTCCGGGGATAGTCCCCTCGTCTACTACAGGCTTGAGGTAGACCCCCAGACCACCAACCTCTCTCACACTGGTAAATCCTGACAGGAGAAGCTCCTTCAGGTCCCAAGTTGCACGAGCAGCGGCTTCTGCGGGTGAGATCGTAGCGGCCTGCTCGATATCCGGACGGGTGAATCCCGTGAAGTGCGTGTGGCATTCCCACATACCAGGCATCAGTACAGGTGTGTCCATGACCTCCTCGCACACTGGGGCATCGTCACTGGAACCCACGAAGGTGATCTTCCCATCCTCGCACACGACAGACTGGTTGGTATGTTTCCCACCAATACCATCAATCAAGAGTTGAGTGTCTATTCTCAGTTTCACAGGTTCCTATCTTCCTTGGGTATAAATCTCAATCGGGGAAAAGTGGCAAAAGATTATCCCGCAAACTCTGTCCACCTCTTAGACTGGAATTTCGTTAGGGCATAGTACGCCACCCCCATCGGGAGGAGAGAAAGCATGCTCACCTGCACAAAGGTAATACCGATCAACTCGGTCAGGTTGGTCAGGAGCACTGCACCAATTGCGATTTGACCAATATTGGAGATGCTCGTCCAGAGCGAAAAAGCCGTACCCTCAAACTCATCTGGTGAAGACTCCTGAATGACCTTCAACTGGAAAGACTCATAGCCTCCAAGGCCGAATCCAACCAGCCCCAAGTAGATGAACATCCACTCCCTCGGCACATTGTAGAGGAAAAAGAAACCTGTCAGGAAGCAAAGCCCCGTGATGAGGTTCAGGATCTTGACCCTGAACCGTGAGTCCCTGTGATCGAAAATCATCCCCATGACATAAGAGCCTACTCCATTGCCCAAGGCAAACAAGAGGGATGCGGAGCCGATCTCCACAAGGGTGAAATTGAAATCAGAACTCATGATATAGGTGAGGAGAAGGACCGGTGCTAATGCAATTCCCGAAACCACGAAGTACACCACCCTCCATATCCTGTTCTCACCAAGTCTTCTATAGACCTCTCCTATATTCTTCAACCCCTTCAAAAGGGACTGGGAGGTCGCGGTCTCTTTCTGTGGAAGAAGGGAGGCGGCAATTGCGATGCTCACTCCGAATATTCCTGCGAAGTTGATCATTGCACTCCATCCATATATCTCCACTATTGTCGTGGACACATATCCCGCCATCCCAGCACCAATTCCGCGGGACCCCCAAGCTACACCTTGTAATCTACCGGTATAAGTATCTGGAGTGATCTCCACGCTCTGAGCGTCAAGGACAGAATCAGATAATGCAGAGCCAAGGGCCAGGGAGAATCCGCTGAGGATGAAACCGATACTTGCTGATCTGTGGAGCGACAGGGTGAACCATCCTAGAGCAGCGAATACCGAAGAGATTATGAGATATGGTCGTCTCCTCCCATACTTCCCGATGGACACATTGTCCGACAGGATACCAAAGATGATCTTGAGGTACCACGGGATGAGCATGAGGGCTGCGATAGTGCTCGCTTCGGTCTCCGTTGGTACACCAAGAACACGTTGCATGTACTGTGGCAGGAGGATAACAAGCGACCCTAATGAGAATCCTTGGCCAAGATAGAAGAATCCAATAGGTATTAGGTACCAAGACTTGAAGGACTCCACATCCACGAACATAATGCGCTCTTGATAAATATTGGTCTGTTAGAATGCGATGGGGAAGGAGCTGAAATGCTTGTGAATAATTTTCAGTCCGGAGGGAGTCTCGACGAATACAACCGTCGCCCGTCTTCTCGACTCCATGTCCTTCGTTATCGGTTTGTATACCCCCCTGACCTTGAGGATGAATGCGGTCACAATGACCCGGTCAATCTGAGTGTAGTGGAAGTCGTCGATGAAGAACTGTCCGTTCTCGATATTCGAGAATGAGTGTTTCTCCAGCTCCATCGCTTCCTCGTAGTTACTAATTCCAAGGGCATCGGTCGCACCGATCTTAGTAAATTCACTACCGTGCCAATGCAACGACTTTACTGCCTCAAAATCATGGGACAGGCTGGCTTGAAACAGGTCATACAGGGTGTCGAGAAGTCGGAGTCTAAGCTCTCGATCCTCCGTCTCTCCTAATTTTTCATAACGCCTATTCTCTCCATTGAGCTGTTTGGCAGATTTCATTCGAGTGAAACTCCTAAATAAAATATAAAAAGTATAGACCAGACATACTGGAAAAATGATAGAATCATGACTGATTCTAGTCAGCTGTATGTGCTATCGGGGGGATTGTCGGTAATGTAAGAATTATTGAGAAGTTTTTCTGGAAATGTTAACCCATCTGCTGATAGTTTGCACCCTGACGAGCGGCCATCTTGGACTTGATTCGCTCCGCAGTAAGGCTACTTTTTTCATCCTCCTGCAACTGCACGCTGATTCCGTTAAACTTGGTATTGATCAGGCTCTTTGCTCCCGCATACTGCATCCTGAGTCGCACGGGGGATTCCATGGGCATCCAGAAGAGGAACAGCATCCTCGTGTCGTCCAGACCCACCCTGTTCTTCATGGGGAAGTCATAGAGAATGTACCTTGGCTCGTTGTCTGGGAGCGATGCCACCATCTCCTCAAAAGGTTCGGTAGTGTGCTTTTCGAGGATGAGATTCTCCTCATCGATCTTAAGGATCATCCCCTGAGGCTTCTTCTCAAATCGCATCTCCTCATATTTCTTGATTAATTCCGGGTCGATATCTTGGCCACTTATACTCATGTAATCGCCTACACGTCGGAGACTTCATCTCCTCTTATATTAGATTTTATTGCCGATAATTCTTAAGCTTTGCTCCAAGTAGAAAATTCTTTGAGAGGTATTAGAGATCATTTTAAAAAATATTTCAGATCGAAAATACGTCCCTAGAGAAGACGTGAATTGATTCTACTAGTTGTCAATATTTTCCGGTAAGATAAACCTCCCCCAAGCCAAAAGCCTACTCTGGTCAAAATCTCCGCAGTTTAGAAAAAATCGTCCAGATTCAACTGTCCCTTTCCTTTGGGGGGTGAGGTCAAGTACTGATTTAGTACTCCAAAGTGCTCCTGGTACGTCTCTATGAGGTTCATGTTCCGCAGGATATATGCCGGATGGAAAAGTGGTAAAATCGGGAACTCCTTGTAGTCTTGTACTATCCCCGCTACCTTAGTTATCCTCGCATGGGGTAAGAAGAAGTTGAGAGCAACCCTGCCGAGGGTCACCACGATCTTAGGGTGCAGTCCGTCTAGCTGTGGATTAAGCCAGTACGAGCTGCAGACTGCAATCTCGTCCTTGGTGGGATCCCTATTCTCAGGAGGACGGCACTTCACAATGTTGAGAATGGATACCTGAGAGCGTTCCAGCCCGATCTCACGGAGCATTTTATCAAGAAGTTTTCCACTCCTACCTACAAATGGCTCACCCCGGAGATCCTCCTCACGACCTGGGGCTTCCCCAATAAAACAGATATCTCCTACCACAGACACAATTCCAGGAACGACCTGTGTCCTGCTACGGGAAAGTGGGCAGAGGGAGCAGTCCCTCATCTTTGAATTAAGGAGGTCAAACTTATCCATCTACTATCACCCCATGACAGAGTAGAGATATCTGGTAAAGTCAGAGACAGGAGTTCCCCTGTACTCTGCAGTCCTGAAGTAACCATCGGGTTTACCAAGGAAATTCTGCAGAGCACCGACCGAGAACTCTTCACTGGTCGTTGCCAGTTTCAGCTTTTCCAGACGGTAGGCGTTGGTCGCCTGCTCAAATTGGTTCTTGATTGGAATAACATGGAGGGGTTTGTCCACGAGGATGGCCTCCCACGTGACCGAAAAACCAGCATTGGAGATGATACCCTTGCTGCTTGTGAAATCCATGAGAAAACCCGACCTCGAGGTCGGTTTGAGCTCTACATTCCCGATTTTCTCCGACTTGTTGTATCCATAAACAATGAAGTTGTCATCGGGGAAGTTCTTGAGCACTCTCCTAAGGTACTTCTCCCTCAATCGCTTCACATAGATCACGTAGTGGTCTCCAGGGTAGATGTCATAGTCGTCGAACTCCTCTTTCCACAGGAGAGGATAGATGGTCCAGATTCGCTCGTTTCTCAATTCCTTGACGTAATCAATAGCTATGTAGTGGTCTGCTATGGGAACCGTGACCTTAAGGGTTAGATCCATAATAAAATGGTTGAGGGAGTATCCTGGAATCGTTAATGAGAGGTTCGATCTCACGGAGTGCTGGTGATCTAGAGAGAGGAGAGGAACCTCGGATACCATTCCCACGTAGGACACGAGTGGGGCGAAGTCGGAGATAACCAGATCGAACTTCTCCCTTTTCAGGCGTCTAACAAGATCTATTATTATACGGGCAATATATCTTGAATTCATAAAGCTCTTCGAGATCGTGCTAAAGAAGGTGAGTTGGTGCTCTTGGTAAACGAGCTCAAAGCCATTAATCCACGTGTAGGTCTTAGCCATGGAGTATGCGTATCTTGGAGGTTTAGGCCCATCAAACACAATATGAATATCATGTCCCTCCTCTATGAGTTGCTTCATGATTGTTCTGGAACGATTTATGTGTCCTTGCCCATTTGTATTAATACCGTAGAGTATCTTCATTCAGCAACTCCCTTTGCTCAATTTCACCCTGAGGCTTTTATCCATTTAGGTCTCACCTGAGATCAGAGAGAACCTTGGATAACTCTTCATGGTCTGAAACTACGATATCGGGATTCTGCTCAAGTATCAGGGACTCGGTGAACTTCGCATATTGACCGAGGAAGGCAATGGTTTTGCAACCAGCCACTCTTCCCGAGATGACATCAACTGTAAGATCACCAATGTAGAGGGTGTCTTTGGCGTCAACACCGAGTTTCTCACAGGCAATATGGATCGGTTGTGGATCGGGTTTCGGACGGTCGACATCATCATCCGTGACTACCACCTCAATTTCCCGAAGTATGGGGATCTGTTCCATGGCGGAATTTACTGCCTTGCGCGATGCACTGGTCACGACTGCTACTTTGGTGTTGTCTAAGGCCCAACGGATGTTCTTCTCCGCACCATCAATCAACTCGAATGTGTACTTTGACCGATTGTAGTTCCTGATGGCCCGCGCGAGGAATCTGACGTTCTTGAAGAAGTTGAGATTGACACTCACCCCAATGCTCCATACAATCTTTAGAACCTTGAACTTGCTCTTAGCCCCGATGTTCCCGAGAAGCTCACGAAGTGGTTCCCCCACGGCCTCATCCTCAGGTCTTCTCCCTAGTTCTACTTCAAGTGCTTGGGCAATAGGCTCGACGAGCCTGACATCCATTCGAGCGAGAGTGCCGTCTAGGTCAAAGAGTATGGCCTTCAATAGGCTACCTGTATTTCATGAATATAAAAATCTCGATTTCCGTATCTATAAAAATAACCCAGTGGCTGGATCCTGCTTGTTCGAACCTCATCCACACCATATCGGACTAAGCCAAGGATCAATGGCACCTCTACTAACTCCCCAAATAATAACTTTGTATTTGCGGGGATTTATGTACCCAACTCTTGTGTGAACACTGTGGAAAGTAAGTTCCTCAGGTCGGAGCTCTCTCCGACAACCCCACTCCAGACACTAAGCATTGAGCTGGACCTGCCCTCAAATTGGGAGGGGATAATCGTCAAGGCCAGATCCCTCTATCTTTCTCAAAGGAGGGAAGAGATACGTCCTCGGAATCTCAACGAGACGCTTCAGGCCGTGGAGCAGATCATACAGCTCGAAGTCCCCGAAGTGCCAGATGAGTTGGTACCAGCTGTTGGGTGGAACACTGTTGGACTCATGGAGATCTACGTCCTCCTTCTAGACCCAGAGGTAAGCGAGATCATGGCTTCTAACCTAGGACTACCCCTCATCATCACGCACAGGGTACACGGCCGTTGCAAGACTAATATCCTCTTCACACAAGAGCTCTGGAAATCTCTGAAGTCACGTGCGGAGTTCGATACGGGAGAGACCCTCTCCCCGATATCCCCAGCTCTGAAAGCAGGATTCGAGACCGAAATCGGGTCGATCAGGTTGTCCATGCAGATGCCCCCTTTGGCTGTTGACGGTCCCGCGTTCTCCATCCGAAGGCTACCCGTAGTTACAATCAGCATGGAGAGGTTAATCCGTGACGAGCAGGTGACCAAAGGGCAAGCGGAGTACCTGCTGGAAAAGGTCACCAGCAGGGCCAACATCGTCATTGCAGGTGAGCCGGGATCAGGGAAAACCACACTGGCCAATGCCCTTCTCATGGAAACCGACCCCACGTGGAGGCTGATCATAATAGAGGACGCTAAGGAAGTGAGATTCGACAATGAGAGGTTTCCACTGCTGACAAGGTTCTCGATGCCCTCAGTGGGATCGGATAAACGCTACGCCCAGAGGGCCAACGAGATTGCGCGCCTTCTTCATCGCTCACCCGACTATGTCTTCCTCGGTGAGATCCAGAACAGAGAGGACACCGTCGCTGCCATGGAGGCCTTTGCAGCCGGGATCAGGGGGATGGCGACCACCCACGGACATAACCTTGACGGGCTCCTTGCCCGCTGGGAGCTCTCACATGGGATGAGCCGTGAC
>JALWRB010000129.1 GCA_027077875.1 Candidatus Heimdallarchaeota archaeon | reverse complement strand
GGGACGGGAGTTCTCGCACTTGATCACCGCGAGGATTGAGCCTCCGAATCCGGGGACGTGCCCAAGGATCATATCACCCTCCCCAGTCTCCAGCTCAACAACATCTGCTGTAAGACCGGTCTGTAATTTAACTGCCAGCCTGCCTGCTAGGTCTCTGCCATTGGGTGTAGCACCACACAGGAAACTACTTGGCCTGAACTTCTCGATGATGTCCGAGACCACCTTGAAGTACGTCTCCCAGCGGTAGTTGTCAAGGAGCTTGTGCCTTGCAAGGATCACCCGATCCGCTCCTCTCTCGATTGCCTCACGGGCTATTGGGTCGACATTGTCACCCACGACGATCGCTATAAGCTCCTGCCTACTGGCGTCTGCGAGATCCCTGCCCTTTCCGAGCATCTCCCACGAAATCAACTGCACCTCGCCACCGTCCTGTTCGACGAAGACCGAGATACCCTTCCAGTCGCTCATCTCTTCTCCTCCATTGACATGAGTACCAGCTCCACCACGTCGTTGATCTGCACGTCCTTGCCAGTAGTCTTCGTACTGTCCTCGAAGTTCTGTATGCAGTAGCCACATGAGGTCAGCATGTTCACCGACCCCGTATCAGCCGCTTGCTCAACCCTCAGATCGGACAGACGGACTCCGTCCTCCGAGTTCCGGTAGATTTGGTCACCGCCTCCTCCACAGCACATCGCATTGGACTTTGTGTCACGCATTTCCACCAGTTCGACACCGGGGACTCCCTCTATGAGATTCCGTGGAGCATCGTACACTCCGTTGTACCTCCCTAGGTAGCACGGGTCGTGGTATGTCACCTGCATGTCAAATTTGTGTGCGAAATTCAGATTGCCCCGGCTCCACATACGATCAAGGTACTCGGTGTAGTGCAATACCTCCGCTTCCAGACCGTACTGGGGGTACAGATTCTTCATGATATTATACGCATGGGGACTCAGGACGACAATCTCCTTCACGCCCGTATCGTTGAACTGCTCGACATTCTTCTCCAGCAGGTAGTCCAGGAAAGCCTCATCCCCGATCTCAAGGACTGCCTCCCCACTCGCAGGTTCCTGCTTCCCGAGCACTCCGAAGTCAACACCCGTCCGCATCATCACCTTGGCCATCGAGTTCGCAACATTCTGCAACCTCGGATCATACGCAGCGGCTGTGCCGACGTAGAACAACGTGTCCTTCCCATCAACAACCGGTATGTCCAGCTCCCGCATCCAGGACGTACGAGCGCCCTTCGGCTCGCCCATGGGATTGCTCTCCTCCAGGATGTTCCACAGCAACTGCTCGTACTCGGTTGGCAGCTCTCGCTTCCGGTACAGGTAGCCCCTCAATGCTTGGAAGCTCCCCACAATGTCAACCTCTCGCGGACAGCGGGTCTCGCACAGCTTGCAACTGGTGCACTCCCAGACGAGAGGGTCAGCAGGCATGCCGACCTGTGCCTTGTGCAGCACGTTGCGGATGGTCAACTTCTCCTCGTGAATACCATTCAGCGGACAGGTAGCCGTACATGTCCCGCACTGATAACACTCCGAGGGATTGTACTTGAGCTTCGAGAGGAAGTCCTCACGCATCTCAAGATCTATTCTGATCGGTTCTTCTACAGCCATTTCAGTCTCCTCCTGCAGCAGCGTTCTTCACCTTCTGCTTCTTGTGCTTCTTGATCACTTCCTCCATCTCGTAGAGCTTCTGAGCCAGCACCTTGCCCTCGGCTGCGGATACCCACTGCAGCTGTATCCGGTCCTCGGAGATACCCTTTCTCGTGAGTTTTTTGACCCACTTCTTGAACCGTTTGTCAGTCTGCACATTAGCATAGTTGTAGT
>JALWRB010000128.1 GCA_027077875.1 Candidatus Heimdallarchaeota archaeon | reverse complement strand
CGCGCAGTCCTGCCCGCCAAGGTCCAAAGAAGGTATGGTCAGGGTACAAGAATCTGCGTGTGCCGGTGGAGATATTTGACGAGATCAAAGATTTCCTTGAAAAGAGGAAGGTCTCATTCCTTGAAGGTGAGACCCAAGATGTCGAAAAATCTAACATCGAGAACAGATTAGCGAATATAGAGCGGAAACTGGACGTACTTATTCAGGCGTCTACTGGTGAGAAATTAACTGCTCGTGAGAGAGTCAGGCAATTCCTAGTGAGCAACCCCCTGATTGACTACAGCACGGTTGAGATCTCCGAAATCCTCGGGATGGCAAGGGGGACCACCAGGCAGGTGTGCAGGGAGCTCTACCTAGAGGATAAGAACATACACCTTCTAGAAGGTAGACCTAACCGGTACTACTTCCAAGACTAGGGTTAAGTATGGAAAGAGGATGTGGAACTATGGACTACTCTAACTTCATAACTACCGAAGAGCTTCACGACCGTCTGGACGAGTTTCTCCTCATAGACGTGCAGTTTGTTCTGGGGGACTCGGAGGCCTCTGAACGTTGCTACACGAAGGGGCATATCAATGGTGCAATCCACCTCAATCTTGAGACCGAGGTCTCGGGTGAGATCAGCAAAAGGACGGGAAGACACCCTCTTCCACAATTGGAGCAGTTCATCTCGACCCTTGAGAGAAAGGGAATCTCTCCTGATCGTAAAATCGCGATCTACGATAACTTTAGTGGCGGAGCTGCTGCCAGAGTCTGGTGGATGCTCAAGACATTAGGTTTTCCCGATGTATTCGTTGTGGCAGGTGGTATTGACAGGTGGAGGGAAATGTATGAGATCACAACTGATATTCAGATTCCCGCCCCTGTAAAGTTAGACAGGTCCTCCTTCCCCGAAAGTTGGGATAGCGGTGAATTTCCTATAGTGAGTGATAAGGACATCCTAAATGGAAATTTCGTTCTAGTGGACTCGAGGAATAGAGAAAGGTACCTCCTGCAGGAATCGGGTCCTGATCCTGTAATCGGTCGGATCCCTAACGCTCTGAATCTTCCATGGGGCGAGAATGTCGGAGACGATGGTTTACCCCTTGGGAAGACTGAACTTCTAGAACGGTTCAGTCACCTCAGAGGAAAACCGATTGTCTTCTATTGTGGGTCTGGAGTGAGTGCCTGTTTCAATATACTCCTTGCCCACGAACTGGGTCTGGGGATTCAGACACTATATCCCGGAAGCTATAGTGAGTGGTACAAGCGCCATCCTGAAAAACTGACCTAGGTTCACATCTACTATCATAATCGATCACCAATTACTATATTAGTTATCAAAGATGAGCATCTGATGATATAATTTTTATATTATAATTACACTCTCAAATTATAGTAATAAAAGAGGCATGAAAATGGAGCAAGTAGTTCATGAAAATTGTGCAATCTGGATGGCTATGGAGACTATTAGTCCGAAGTGGACAATTCACATTATTCTGGAGCTCATGACGGCTGGTGAAGATAGTCTCAGCTACGGTGACATCCAGAAATTGATCCCAGGTATCAACCCAAGGATGCTAGCCATAAGGCTCTCCTCACTAATTGAGAACGGTCTAGTCATCAAGATTCTTGAGAACCCTCACACTCCCAAGAAGGTAAGGTACAAACTGACTGACACGGGTAAGGATCTTGTCAGCATCATTATCCAGATCCGCCGTTGGGCCGTGAATAATCTCAAACCTAATGATCGTTGTTTGAACGATCAGTGTCGTCATGCCACCGAGATTCAGAAGTTCTTATCAGAACACCCCGAGAAACGAACTCTGGTCTATCTTGATGTGAATGAATGAT
>JALWRB010000127.1 GCA_027077875.1 Candidatus Heimdallarchaeota archaeon | reverse complement strand
CTCCAAAGATGTAGACGTGTTTGTTCGTATCAATCACCTGTGTTACCCGCCGACTATTTTATGGCGATATAACAATTGGTCTGAGAAAATTAGGATATAAATAATTATTCACCGACAAGGAAGTTGAAGTTCAAGTTATGGAAGAATTTCCCGATTGGATTTGATAGTCGTTCAAACGCGAAGATGATAAAATTATCCTGTGAATAATGAAATAGATATGTGCGAATATCCACCCAGATTGGAAAGTTTTGAGCAATATCTAGAAGAAACTGATCATTTTAGAACCTTAAGGCGAATACTCATGGTTTTGACACATCTGAGCTTGTCCCTAGGAGAGCAGTACCCCTTTGCGTCGCAGCTCTGGCAGACCGAGGTCTCCTGCGTTGTGAGGTAACCATTCGCCTGCAGGATGAAAAGCATATCCTCTATCTTTGATTGAGGTAGACCAGTCTTCCGAGCGAGCGTCTTGGACGAGAATACCCCTTCCTTCTTGATAAGTTCAAGGAGTTCGTTCAAGGTGAGACTAACCAAATAAAAGACCTCCAATGATAGTCGTTAGGAATGCCAGAAGCCACGCTACGACCAGACCCAGAATCACTGAGAAGTTGGCCCACCTCTTCCCGACCTCCTTCCTGAGGGCGAAATACGTACCTATGCATGGTATATAGGTGAGGACGAAGAGCATGTACGCGAACCCACTAACAGGAGTGAAGGACGTCGCCAATTTAGAAATCAGTGTATCCGATCCCTGCGTTCCATAGAGTAGTCCGAGTGAGCCAACGACAATTTCCTTAGCAACGAATCCAAAGAGGAGAGCAGTCACCATCCGGGCATCCCAGTTGAAGGGGGCGAATAGTGGCTGGAGGATGTTGCCAATGGTATAAATCCATGTGGAATGTATCCCCTCTTGAGTTTCCATAGCACCAGGTCCGAGGTATCCAGAAGGTCCAGTAATACTGAGAAGCCACATAATGAGAATTCCCAGTCCCATCCATGTTGCAGCACCCTCGATGAACTTCCTAACCTGCCTGTAGGACTGGAAAAGCACTGTCCTGATGGGAGGAAAGTTCAGATCATTAAGCTCAAGAAGTAAGGAGGCACTTGTCCCGGGGAGGACTGTCTTCCTGAGGACGAACATCATCACCACTGCTATAATGATGCCGGAGAAGTACATCGATGCGACGGCCACAGCGGCATACTCCTTGAATACGGCTGCTCCGAAGACCACGAAAACAGGGAAACGTGCGCTACAAGGAAGGAAGGGATTGACCAAAGCTATCGTTATCTTCTCGTTCTCGTCTGGAATGCTGCTGGTTGCCAGAACGGCAGGGACATTACATCCAAAACCTAGGAGAAGGGGGGCGAGAGACCTTCCTGAAATGTTCACCCGGTTAAGGTACCTGTCCATGATAAAGACCACCCTAGCCATGTACCCGGAGTGGTCGAGAACTGCAAGGAAAAAGAAGAGAATAGAGATCTGTGGGATGAAAACTAAGACAAAACCTATACCTCCGATGACACCATCAGCGAGAAACGAGGCGAGTAGCTCATTGGACAGAGATGATCTCACATAATCGGCCAGCAGGATCAACCCCGCATCCAGGAGATCGGAGACGGGTGTGGCCACGAAGAATGTCATCCAGAATACCCCAGTCATAACTAAGAAGAAGATAGGGATGCCTGTCCATCCCCTGAGGAGAACTTTGTCCAGTCTGGTCTCTACCTCGGAGAACTCCTCATGGACATCCTCAGAAAGACCCAAGGACTCTATTAACCGGTACTCCTCCGAGATCGTGTCCAACCTCAAGTCCTCAACTGATTCATATCCCCGATCG
>JALWRB010000126.1 GCA_027077875.1 Candidatus Heimdallarchaeota archaeon | reverse complement strand
TCTGCTCGATGTAGTTCAAGGATATCCCGAACTTATTCCCGTTCCCGAGAAACTGCCTGATCTGTCCACCCATGTGGCCAGTCACGACCGTGATGTCCCGTATGTTATGTGCTGTCAGTCTGTCGATCGTATGGAGGATAAGCTCCTTCCCCACGATCTTGACCAGAGCCTTTGGTTTGTCCAGCGTGTACGGATGTAGCTCCTCACCGTGTCCACCTGCTAGTATTACTCCTTTCATTCTTTTCATCACTCCACTGTGACCGACTTAGCGAGATTTCGCGGTCTGTCGGGATTGTACCCTCGTGCAATGCTGGTGAAGTACGCCAAGAACTGCATGGGTATCTGGTAATTGGTCGTCGAGAGGAACTTTGACACCCCCTTCGGAACCTCGAAGACATGATCGAGCTGGGACTTCATCTCCTCGTCACCCTCCTCGATAATCCCAATGGTCGTCGCTCCTCTTGCCTTCATCTCCTGTACACTGCCCATCATTTTATGTCTGCTGTCATCCCTCGGAATGGTGAACACAACAGGAAAATCTTCCTCGATCAGGGCGATGGGTCCATGTTTTGACTCTCCTGCGGGGAATGCCTCTGCGTGGATATAGGAAATCTCCTTGATCTTCAGAGCTCCCTCCAGTGCAGATACGTATGAGATACCTCTACCCAAGTAATAGATCGAGGTCTTCGTGGCCAACCACTTAGCAATTTTCCGGGACTGTGCCTCATACCTCTGTACCATCTTCGCAACTATCTCTGGGGTTCTCTCTATGGCGTCTTTGAACTCCTGCATCTCCTCGTCGCTGAAGAGTGAGTCCATCCGGGAGTACTCGTAGAATATTCTCCAGACCGCGAAGTCCAAGGTTGTGTAGGTCTTGGTCGCTGCAACGCCGATCTCGGGTCCCGCATGGATGTAGACGACGTGATCCGCTAGCCGCGTCAGTGTGGAATCGGTGACATTGACGATGGCGAGGACATCCGCCCCCCTCTCCTTGGCCACCTTGACTGCCTTTATGGTGTCTAGGGTCTCCCCTGATTGAGAACATGCCACGATGAGGGTGTTCTCGTCGACTATCGCCTCGACAGAGTCCCACTCTGCAGCAATGCAGGGTACAACTATCTTTCCACCGAATTTCTGGAAGGTGTAAAACGCTGCCAATGAAGCATGGAACGCCGTTCCAGCTGCTACAAGGACGATCTTATCTCTCTTGAAGTACTCTGCAGCCTTTGCTATCCCCTCCTGTTGAGTCGAGAGCTGCGTGCGTAGAACCTTCTGTTGCTCGTGTATCTCCTTGAGCATGAAGTGTGGGTAGCCCCCTTTCTGTGCTGCCTCCGCTGTCCAGCTAATTGTCTTTGGCTTTCTTTCCTTGAGCTCCCATGTCTTCAGGTCGTATATTTGTACCCTATCGGGATCCAATACTGCAAGCTCGTCATCCTTCAGGATGACCACCTTGTTCGTGTAGGGGAGGAAGGCAGGGATGTCACTTGCGCAGTAGTTCTCCTCCTTCCCAATCCCGATTACAAGTGGATTGTCCCTTCTGAAGGTGTAGATCTTATCTGGGTCCTCTGTGGTGATCATCACGATCGCGAAGGTTCCTTCGATCACTCCAATGAGCTTCCTGATAGCCTCGAAAACCTTCATGCCCTGATTAAGGTAGAGCTCCATGAGATTCGGGATCACCTCGGTGTCCGTCTCGCTCTTGAAGGTGAAGCCCTCACCGATGAGCATCTCCTTGAGCTCGAGGAAGTTCTCGATAATCCCGTTGTGAACAACTGCCACCTTACCCCCCATTGATAGATGGGGATGGGCGTTTTTCTGAGAAGGAGGTCCATGTGTAG
>JALWRB010000125.1 GCA_027077875.1 Candidatus Heimdallarchaeota archaeon | reverse complement strand
CCGGTCGACTGGAGGTCCCAATCACAAGAATGGACTCGCTCTCCTTGATGCTGTCTATCTCCTGTAGGAGAAGCGTAGTTATCCTGCGGGTGATCTCGCTGGTGGTCATCTTGTCACGGTTGTTTGCGATCAGGTCGATGTCATCGATCAGAACGATTGAAGGTGCCTTGATTTTCGCTTCCCTGAAGTAACGTTTGATCTGCCTCTCGGACTCTGCGAGATCAGTGGTCAGAATACTGGAGACATCGACCATGATGGTCGTCACCTGCGACTCACTTGCCACAGTTCGGGCAAGTAAGCTCTTCCCCACCCCAGAGGGACCCGAGATTAGCACACCCTTGGGGAACTTAATGTTAATAGGTTTGAAGAAGTCAGGGTTTCTCAGCGGGAGCTCTATCAGTTCGTGAATCCGCTTCTTCTGCTTCCAGTACCCACCGAAGTCCTCGTAGGTGAGGGTTCCAACGCCCTTTATCATGAGCTGAGGGGAGTGCTCTTTGATGACGATCTGGGTATCTGGACCGATCTGGATCATCCCGTTGGGCTCGACGTCAGTGACGAGAAATCTGCATTCCTGATCAGTCAGGAGCTCCTTCATCTCGCTTCCCTCATTCTCGCTGACGTGCTTTAATGTCATCTCCAAAACGTCAAGTGTTGTCAGTGGGACTCCGAGTAGCTGGTGCTTGTCTTCCTCGGTGATCTTGGTCTGTACTTTATGAAGGGGTTGCAGAACTACCTTCTGCCCCTTCTTGATCGCGGTCTTGTCAATCCTTACGACAGAGTTGAGGGAGCATTCTATCGATGCACGGAGTAGTCCGTCCATGGTAATAAACCCCTCTACCCGCTGTTCATTCCACTCGTCATCCCACCTATTGGATGGTGTGCTCGTCACTGGCATTCCAGGAACCTCCTTCTTCAGTGCCTTAACTATGGCGGGGGTTCTCTTCCTCTCCGATATGATCTCGATGATCTCATCCTCGAAGAAGTTGAAGGATTTCATGACATCAGGGGTTAGTCTAACAATGCGTCTCCCAATATCCTCCGGGGGTGCATGGACTACTTTCAGGTGAACCAAATCTAATCATAACAAAATTTTGTTTGCCAATTATTAAAAGTGCCTATCACGGAAAATTTCGATTTTACACGAATCACTGATAATTCTGTATGTAGATTATTCCCAGTTTGGTTTCCTACGTTCTAGGTACGCGGAAATGCCCTCTTGAGCGTCCTTCGAGGCAAAGAGCCGATTCTGTAGCTCACGCTCAAGGGTCAGGCCTTCATGGAGCGACATCTGTGAACCGGAGACAACCGATCTCTTGATAAGTCCGGACGCCATCTTGGGCCCATTTGCAATTTTATTAACGTACTCCATGACTTTCTCCTCGAACACGTCGGAGTCGTAGACATAATCGACGAGCTTGAGTTCAAACGCCTCATCTGGGGTGAGAAGCCTACCGGTGATCATGAGGTCGATGGCTCGGGAATTACCCACGATCCTGCACAGTCTCTGTGTACCGCCCGTACCAGGGAGTACTCCCAGATTGATCTCAGGAAGACCAAGTTTGTACTCTTTCTCCGGGTTCGGTGACCTGGCCATGAACCTGATGTCAGCTGCAAGAGCGATCTCCAGACCACCACCCACAGTGTGACCGTTGAGAGCAGCGATGACTACTTTTGGAGTCTGTTCCAGCTTGAGCAAGACCTCATTTCCGTGGAGGCAGAAGTTGCCCTTTGACCCAGTGGAGCATGCCAGAAGATAGCTGATCTCTGCACCAGCGCTGAATGCCCCCGGTTCCCTGTTCCTGATAAGGATGGTGACAACCTCGTCGTCGAACCGAGCTT
>JALWRB010000124.1 GCA_027077875.1 Candidatus Heimdallarchaeota archaeon | reverse complement strand
ATCCTGTAGTGATTGTTCGACTCGATACTTCTGAGGTGGACGTCGAGACCGTCTGCCGAGCACAATCGTCGGTAATGAAATACGTCCTGTATATCGGGGACAAGTTCTCTGAGCAATCTGTAGTTCTGGCTCCCGAGCGCGAGTTCTGCTCTCTGCATCCACAGTTTCTCCCAACCTGGATATTTAAACCCGTGAATTTCTACATCGACTCAATGAGCAGGGTGTTCGCCTCGGTCTGGACGGGGAAGTACCTGTCCCAGATCATGTGTTCTTTGGCGTGGTTGGCTATGACCTCGGGATCCACGTGTTCTGCCTTCTTGAGAATCCGGGGGATATCGGTCATCCTGTCGAAGAACTTGATGTACTTCACATGGGGATTTGCTGTGAGGGTACGGGGAGCAATCACTATCTGTCCGCTGTGGGCGTAAAGCGAGATTTTGTTGTGATCTCCTAGGTGAATGGGTTTATCGGGGTAACTCCTGAATGCGACGACACCAAATCTGCACCGACCGATAAGATCCATTATCTCCTTATGATCTCTGTATCCGAGACTGGTGATTGTACCCTCACTCTTAATCCTGCGGTCACCCACGACCAGAAGGTTCAGTTGATTGTTGCGAACCACGTCGAGGAACCCTCGTGTATCCCTATGGTAAGGAGCTGCAGATAAAAGATCGCTACCGACATAAGCCATGCAGTCCTCCTTGTTGATGACTATCTTCTTTGGAACCTCGGAGAGCATAGGGAAGTTGGGGATGACAAAGGTCTTCTTCGTGTACTTCCTGTGGTACATGTCCGCAAGCCGCTCCGAGATTGTGATGGTCACCCTGTCCTTCAGCACACGGGGCTCCCACGAGTCGATCATTCGTCTTCTCGCCCTAATACCGAGAGTTCGTCTCCAGTACTTCAGCGACCACTTGGGACTGCCCGAGACGAGTGTCGAGATCTGGTTGCTCCATGCCTCGTGGTCATTGTACAGCCAAGGTCGGTTAAGGTGCATGGCAAGTATGGCGAAGTAGATGTCGTGGACGTGCAGGAAGTCAGGGTCGAAGTCGTCGATAGCCATCTGCAGGTCCTCGATGGACTCGTGCCTCTTGGGACCGAAGGTGTGGGCATGCCCGAACCTGTATTTATACTGCTTGATGTCCCCGAGTTCATCGAAAATTGGGGTGTCGTTGCTGTAGCCCGCGAATGCCACATTGTGACCGTCTCGCCTGTCCCCAATGATACATTTCTCCACCCGTACATCAGGTAGCTTCTTGCTGATGTGGAGGACTCTCATGAGATTTCTGGGATCGGGGAGATTATAAAATTATGTAAATCAGTCCCCTGAATTCCCCCGAAGACCTTCAGGACAAGGTTTATGACCCAGACAATCTACAAAAGTACTGAACGTATGGTAGATATAGACAAAGCAGACGCGGATGCGATGCGCATCATCTTCAGGGACAGCAAGAGCAGGCTGGATAACATGACGGCCTCACTTGCTTACCAGCAACCGGTAATGGAGAATATCGTCAAGACGAGGAAGGGGAGGATTATCTCAGTCGACTTCCACGATGTGAACATCTACCTCCTGTCCAAGGCAATTGGAGATTTGAGTGAACTCGAAGTACTGGATCTGCGGTTCAACAAGTTGACCGAGTTGCCGGACAGCATCTGTGAGCTGAGGAATCTCAAGGAGCTCAAGCTCTCCAAGAATCAACTGACAGCGCTACCCGAGAACATCGGCAACCTCGTGAACCTGGAGGTGCTTGACCTCGGGAACAACCAGTTAGAGAAATTGCCCGAGAGTCTGGGTGAGCTGAACAACCTGAGGGTCCTCAACCTTGAGCACAACC
>JALWRB010000123.1 GCA_027077875.1 Candidatus Heimdallarchaeota archaeon | reverse complement strand
ACAACCCGATGATTGGGTATCAGGTTACTCGAACCATCAAGGAAATCGAGGAGATATCTCGGGCTGGGTTGTAGGATCATTCCATAGTCCCATCAGAATGAAAATCAGACAACATAGTTCATATAATGGTCCAATTATGACAAATAATTAACAATATATGCGACAATTTTATATACTTAATATATCCCCGTTAGATCATGCGCATCGAGTTTAATCATGGTGAGAAGGACACATTCCCATGGGCAACATTCGGCCTTTTGGGATTTTTCATTCTGATTGGGATTCTTGACTATGATGGATCATCGCTGTCTACCCTTTCCCCATCCTATGTTAGCATCAATATCATGGATCCCGAGCTTAGACTGATTTACTCCCTGAAGCCAGTCTTCGCCCTGCAGTGGCAGTTATTCACCTACAACCTAATACACTTTGCCATAGTTCACTACGCGTACAGTGGACTCTTGTTAGCTTACTATATAGGGCCATTTGAGCGAGTGACCAGTAAGAAATTTGTCCTGATCGCTTACTATGCATCTGCCGTAATTTGGCCAATCATCGGAGGAATTATCTTCTATATCGCAATCAATCTCTACCCACCTTGGGCGATATACATCACAGATATTGCACACCTAAACTTCTTGGGTTCATCAGTTGGTATATGGGGAGTTATTGGTCTGGCCTCCCCTTACCAGTGGAAGAGGAGATTATACTGGGTTCCAGTTTTCTTCCTCCTCATCTTGGAGTTCACACTGAAACTAATTGTGGGCCGGACAGACCTAGCTACTAACGTACTTCATGTCATCACCTTCTTCGCCATGTGGGCCCTGTCTAGCAAGATTCTCAGGATCAAGACAGAGAACGGCCAGATTGGAGGATATACCCCTCGACGGAGGAGCGACTGGTTGATTATAGCATTCTGCTTGCTCTGTGCAGTTGTACTGATCTGGCACACGCTCTATACATTCTCCTTGGCAGGATTATAGATATCATAATCGAATGAACCCTACAGGGAGATTGTTGGGTTATTCGTGCAACCAAAATGTAAAGTTCTTGACAGAATCTCTAGATGGGGAGCTTTTGAAGCAAAATTTTTCTTGAGCATCGGAAACTTATAAATATCTTGGACAATTGCTTTCTTGTAAACAGAAGCATGATTCGGTGAGAATACTCTCAGCCGACGTATGCAATTACAGCGGTGTTTAGAATGGAAATCGAGATTGCTCCCCTTGTGTCTAGTTGTGATACTTCGAATTTTGTTGGGAGAAAACGAGTAACGGACAGGTTCTACGAGTGGCTAAATGACATGACAATAATGAAGAAGCCGCAAAACCAGTGGGTTCACATCACGGGTGTTCCGGGCTCTGGAAAGTCCTCTTTACTGGAGAAGTTCAGGGAGATGGCAATAGCAGAGAGGGTACGTGATATCAAACCTGAACCAATCTACTTTCCCCAGCAATTTCGGGAATCACTAAATACAATATTTACACGAATAGATGAGATCACACCTGAGTGGCGTTCCTTCCTGCAAAGGAGGACCAAGGCCAATATCGTGGAATTTCCCCCGAACTTCATAGAGGTAATCGAATCATCAGAAGTCTCCTCCTTGGCCTCTGAGCTCTTGAAGAATTTTGAGTCGGTTACTGCCAAGCTCAAGGATTCAGGGACTATAATTGGCATATTCATCGATGACCTTGACAATATGGACCGGTATGGTGGTAGGAAGCAAATCGACCTCCTGATGGAGATCATTCTCAAGATAGGTGAGATGTCGGATCAGATATTCTTTGTAACTACCTCCATCAACTCCTTGACTGAGAGCCTCGGTATCCAGAATTTGGGAGATACGGTAACTCTGCTAAGTATCGATGCGTTCGATATAAATGAGAGCGAATTAATGATCAGGAGGAGGGAGCGTCTGGATAAGGATGACAGGGAGGAGATAGCTCTGGCATCATCAAGGCTCCCCATAGACATCGCACTTCGAACGGCGCTCTTCCTTGCAGGACATGAGTTCAGAATTGTTGAGATGGAGAATCTCACCGAGCTCTTTGGACTGACTGATGAAGAGACCGATGTCTTTGCTAAGCTGGCAACGGAGGAAAGAAACTACTTCGAGGTCAAGAAACTCGAAGAGAAGTTCGGAAGGAAACTGATTGACAATCTGGTCAAACAGGGTGTCCTCACTGCTGACGACGTATATGCCACCGTGCCCTCCAACTCCCTCTGGGAGATCATCACCTCGTTCTTCCTCCCGACGGACGTGAGGACAGAGCTCCTACTCACCGTCTCCCGGATAAACGATAGAGTGGCTGATGGTAACCTTCCCTCCACGAAAGAGCTTGAGCTTGTACAAACTGGAGTGAATCAGATCAAGGATATTTCCCTCCTTTATGAGATCTCAGGGAAGCTCATCGAGATCATAGACCTGGCATTGGATCATGAAATTATCTACACCGCATGGGAAATCCTCCAGTTGGCCAATGTCGCCCTTGTGAAAGCGAACGACAAGGAGAAGCTAGCAGAGATGAATGAGAAGTTTGGATCAGCATTCGGTAGAGTGGGGCATGAGTACTATGCAGCTCAGGCTTTCCAGAAAGCCGCGGAGCTCTTCAAGGAGATGGGGGCTTCGGGGAAGATCAGTGCAGAGACGAATTTCAGAGAGGCCGGATTGAGGTATAGGAAGGAAGCCGAGTCCATGGACGTCAAGACCTTCCACTACGCCATGCGGGCCATGTACGCGAAGTCGATACGAGCTTTTCTCGCTGCGGACGAGCAGGGATCGGTTCAAGAGGTGAAAAAGTACGCAATAGAGGTATTCAAGGAATACCCTGAACACCAAGCCTTCATCAGGAAGGTAGATAGAACGGAGTAAGTGGTAATATGTCAGAAGAACACCCACAAATTCAATTATTAGTAAAGAAAATTGCCAAGGCACAGTACGAGGCCAAGAGTCATCTAGATGATATGAGAAAAGAATTCGCCCAGATGGTGGAGAACCACAGGGACAACCTTCACAACCGGGTGAAAGATACACGTCCTCTGTTTGATGAGAAAATCGAGGAGTTTGCCAACAAGGTGAACCAGACCCTCCTGAAGAATCAGACGGATATCGAGGACATGCTCAAGTCCCTAAATGAAAACATCGGCTCAATCCTTCAAAAAGTCAATGAAGAGAGTTCTGAAAAGATAACAACAGCGGAGGAGAGTGCACTCAAGACCCTGCAGGAAACCATCTCCTCCATAGTGGAGAATGTGTCCAGTTTCAACAAAGGGATAGAGGAGATCAATGCACAACTCCATGAGTATCTCGAAACCTCGTCAACTAAGGTGACTGAGGTGAACGTAGCTCTCAATACTGAGTTCGAGTCTACAATCTCGGAAACCTTGTCCATGAACAGGGAGCAACTTGTCAGCAGCATATCAAAGTTGAAGGACAGTTTTGCAGAAGAGATAGGGGCAAAGACCGAGAAGGTCTATGCGGGTGTCACAAGAACGAAGGACTTGGTGAATGGGACAATCAAGGACATAATATCTACCATCCAGCAGGACCTGTCCAAGCTGAACCTTGAGATCGATACTCACTTCGCCAAGGAGGTGGGTGAGCTCCAAGATACGATCCACTCTTTCGAGTCTAAACTACATGGTGCTATCGATGAAACGCTGAGTAACTACGACCATCAGGTTCAACAGATTCTCCAAAAGCACAAAGAGGAGACTGAGAAACGAATATCCGCCATGGAAGGAGAGCTTAACGATCTTAAGTCTAGGATCCAGAACTCCACGACCTCCATGATATCCAAAGTTGACGGAGATATCAAGAACGCGGTCAACCAGTTCGAGACTGGACTAAAACAGACCAGTGAGTCGATCCAATCGACAATGGAGGGTATTAAGGGTGAGCTGAAGAAGGCGTCAACAGATACAAGAGGATCGGTTGACAGCACGATATCGAGCTCCACAAAGGAGATCATCGAGAGCATGAAGAAACTGATCACAGACATGGACTCCACAACTGCCGATGAGATCGTGGTACTTGAGAAGTTACTCAAGGACCTGAACGATAAGATTTCCTCAGAGACAAAATCCGTAAAACAGGCTCAGGATAAATTGGTCAAGGACGGGGTCAAGATTGTGGAGTCTCTCAACAAAGATATCAAGAAGACAGAAAGGGAGGTAAGCTAAAATGGCAATCTCAGACGATTTAAGGGCGATAGGTTTTGACGACACCAAGGCCAAGGTCTACGAGGTACTTGTGGGCTTCAACTTCAGAACAGCAGGACAGATCTCTGCCTATACCGATCTCGATATGGGTACCGTACAAGGTGCACTTTCGGAACTCAAGACGGATGGATTTGTGAAGGAAGTCCCGACCAAGGCACCAGAGTCATCGATCTATATCCCAGTGGCACCCCAAATAGCTTTGTCCGCGGATATAAGCTCCAAGCTCAGTCAAAAGCTCTCGGAGCTCAGCTCCAAGGTTAATAACCAGTGGGGTAAGGCCGAGGGACAGATCCAGAACAAGATCAACGAGCTGATATCCCAGAACGAGATAAGTATATCGGATCTCAAGACAAGGATGGACACCATAACTGAGGATCGGATCAAGAATCTAGACAACATCGCCTCCAAAGAGGCTACAGGGTTGAGCGATCTTACCCTCGAGGTTCAAGACCAGATTAAAGGGGAGGTTCTACCACCGCTCAAGGAAGTAGCGGACAATCTGACTGCGAGTTCGGTATCTCTTCTGGAGACAAGGGACAAAATGGTGAATGAGGTCAATTCTTCCACTGACAAGCACAGGGAGAGAATTGCAGAAGCATCCGATCTTGCTACTCAGGAGATCCAGGATTACATCAACGAGCTGGCGTTAAATGTCACTGCGAGGATCACAGTTCTGAACCAAGGGATGGCGGGGTTAAAAGCGCCGACGACTGAGAATCTGGAGAATCTCAAAACCAACCTTAGCAAAGTTGCAGATTCACTTGTGGAGAGCTACATCAAAGAAATCTCAAGCTTGTCAGCAGAGACCATTGATCTCTCGACCGAGAAGGTCGGTACCCGCGAGCAGGAGGTACAGGAGAAACTCAAGGTATTAAACTCTAAGACCAACGAGTCTGTGAAGGTTCTGCATGAGAAGGAGAAATCTCTCTCAACACAGATCAGTGAGGCAACAAAGGGCGTGATAGACGGGACATCACAGAGTGTCCGGTCATCTGTCGAGAAACTACAGGATGGGTTGACCAAAGCAGTAGAGACTACTCAGAAGACCAGCGTGAAAAGTCTTTCTGAGATCCTCGACAAGACCAGTAAAGACATCGCGTCTGCTGAGAAGGAGCTCACAACTGCAGTGAACAAGGGTCAGATGACACTGGAGGCAGAGCTCGACACTCTTACCAAGTCAATTAATAAGGGTCTGACAGAGAAATTCGGAGAGGTCAAGAGCCGCAACAATAACTTCAAACAGTCACTGACCAGTGCCTCCAACTCATCAGTCTCAACCATTGAAAAGCAGCTGACCGAGATCATCTCATTCCTCCAGGAGTTCCTGAGCACAACACACGAGGATCTGAATTCAGAATTTACCGCTCTTCAGACAAACGTGAAGTCTAAGCTCGATGAGATTGTGTCTGTCGCAGCAGAGGAGAGGAACAATACCTTTGAGACTGCAAAGAAAGAATTAACCCAACTTAATCTCAACTCCAAGAAGGGGTTGGAGAAATTTGCTTCCGATCTCAAGGAGGTCCTCGAGGAGGTGAGATCAACTCTCTCAACTGATCTCAAGGAGTCCCAAGAGAACTTTGACAAGTCGATTGAGGAGAGTGTCGTAGAATACCAGAAAGCATCTTCCGAGATATTGGAGAAGCAGCAAGATCAGATCAAAGCCATACAGGCTGAGGCAGACTCACTTCTCTCTTCTGCAGAAGCAGCAAAAGAGAACCTCGAAGAAGAACTGTCCAAGCTCTTGAACAGAGCTAGAGACGAGAACCTCGACAGGTTCAACACCTCTGTCCGCAACTCGTTTGACAAGGTGAATCGTGATGCCCGAAGGCTTAAGGACACCGCCGCGGTGGACTTTGAGAGCTTTAACGAGTCATTCAGGAACAACATTTCCGGATTGATGAATAAGGTTCCAAGTCAGATCGAGGACTTATTCACCAACCATACAGACAAGCTCCAGAACTTCGACAGGTCATTCACCTCATTCAAGACAAGGGTCTCAAAGCACCTGGGTGACCTCTTGCAGTTCATGGAGGCTAACCCAAAGGCAGTTGCCAAGAAGAAGCCAGAGCAGGAGGCAAGGATTAACGAGCAGAGGCTCCTGATCTCGGATTTCCAGAGGCTTGTCAAGGAGATCGAACCATTCATCAAGAGCGAAATGGACGATACGGAGTCTACTTATCTCGATGTCACCAAATCCCTTAACAAGACTGTACAGTTCGAGATAGAGAACGTCGAGAGTCTGATGGAAAAGATCAAGAATGACATCTCTGGAATCGTCGACTCGGGAGTTAATGAGCTGTCCAGCAGTAAGGACACATTCACCAAGGAGTTTTCCGAACAGGTCGGTGAGGCCATATTCAACGCCACAGAGGCCATTCGTACTTCACTGCTCAGCAAATTCGATGATCCACTCAACTCCATCATCAATAAGGCCAACTACGTGGCCAAAGGGACGGAGGGAGGTGAATCCGAGAACAGAGTACTCAAATCACAGAGTGTGTTAATTGAGCAGATCAACTCCGCAATTGAGTCACTTACAGAAGGGCTGAAGCAAGGTTACACAAAGGTTCTCTCATCCATTGAAGAGCAGATCGATCTAGGGTTCAACCGATCAAATGAGCTGAAGAATGAATATATGAAACTCATGCAGTCACTGCTCGAGGATCAACTCAAGTCGATAGATATGTTTGCACTGAAGATGGCAAACTCTATCAAAGATGTTGCGGAATCAACCACCAATAATCTGAATGAGTCAATTAGTACCTCCAACAAGAAGATAGGGGAAGTATTGGCATCCAAGAACAAAGAGATTGACGAGAGTGTCAACGCCAGTATCGAGAAACTCAGAAACGACACTGCTGCTCAAATCGAGAAGATCAACACCTTCAGCACAGAGTTCAATACTACATTGGACTCGATCAAGGGACATACCTCTTCACAGTTGGGCGACATGGTGAATTCGTCAAAGACCAACCTCAAGACAAACACGGAGAAGCTCGTCTCATCTCTCAAGAAGACCACTGCAACCTCTACAGAGGCTATCAGCGTCTCAAGAAAGTCTCTATCAGATCAGGTAGGTAAGCCGCTGGCCAAGGTAAAGAGTAACGTAGAAAGTCTTGTTAGGAACTTTGACGCAACTCTCAGTAAGTCCAAGGAAGATCTTGACAAAGAACTCAATTCTGTCATCACAAATGCACTATCACCTCTTAAGGACATATACAGTGAGATTGAGAGCGTGAAGAATAGCTCGACAGACTTTGGAAAATTCATCTCCACTATCAAGGAGGGAATAAAGAAGGATCTCACGACTGTCTTCGATGCGGGTATTGCAAAGATGAACAGCCACTCCCTAAGCCATAAAGAGACTGTGAATAAGGAATACGCAGAACAGGTAGCCAATCTCTTCGGTTTCATTGACCAGACATTTGATATGATCGAGATGCAGGTAAACGACCTCCAAACGGAGGTCAATGGGGCGACGGAGAACGCCCTGTCCAACGTCAATCTGCAGGTCTCGAACAGCATCGAGCAGGTAAGAGGCGATATAGTCGGAGCAGCACAAACCGTTCTGGATGTACTCAACACGAGTACTGACGAGGCCTCTGCCAGTCTAACTACAGTTGTTGACAAGATCAACAATGCGTCCAGTAGCTTCGGAGACCTGATCGATACCAAGTTCTCTTCGCATGCAGACAAGATTAGCGAGAGGTTCTCAACATACATTGCAGATCTACAGGGAGAGTTGAAGATCGACAACTCCATGACATACGAGAAGTTCAAAGCTGCAAGTGACAAGTTCAAGAATGATGTCAAGAGTGTAGCAGATACGGGTATGTCCGAGGTGCAGAGCACCCTGAAGGGTATTCCTGACATTATCACCGAGACCCTCGATGCGGCAGGAAAATCCATCAGTCTCTTGAATACGATATCAAGGGGCGCTTCGTCCATTGAGCCCAAATTGATTGACACAACCTATGTCGAGGCATCCAAGGAGGCAGTGATCGCTAACCTTAATGGTCTCATTAAGAGAACAAAGTCAAAGATTGAGATCGTAGCACCGTCCATTTCATGGCTTGATGACTCCGAATTCGATACTTTTTCGAGGAGGAACATCACGATCATCACTGATCCAAGGCAGCACACGGACAGGGACGGTATGATCATCAAGAAGATCCAAGACTCAGGAACTCCGCTCACTCTGAAGGAATTCGATCCTTCGAGGACGAGCTTGAGGTCTGGTCTCAACATGATCATAGTCTCAAGGGACAATGAGGAGGCGATGATAGCTCACCCTGTTAATAGCAAGGAACCATTCGGGATCGTCACCCAAGACGACGAGATGGTTCTTCAATTCTCAAACATTCTGGCCAATTTCAGATCAATGAGAGACTGGAAATTCAGCTAGACCTTGTTTGTGTTAATTCTTCGTTACAATTTGATAGCATTGTCTACACTTTGCAAACAAATGTCATTATTAAAATTACACAATTACAATATCTGAATGAATGTTAAAGATGAGTATAATATCTAAACTATTTTATATTTTTATTATTCGTGTTTATAACCAATGAAGAACGAGAATTTTCATGCAAAAACGATATGCTTTTGTTATTATTCTCTTATTGATCGTTTCTGCCACCCCTAATACGTGGGGAATCAGGACCAAGGAGAATGATTTTGTACTTCAACAGACTAGTCATAAACCATTGATGCAGGCATTCAGCATCGATGGCGATGCGGAGCTAAACTCAACTGTTGCATCGAATGGTTGGCCGGGTGATGGAAGCTCCAGTAATCCATATGTAATCAGCGGTTATAGATTTAATGGATCTCGCTTCATGATAAAAATATTCAATACTAACCAATATATTCTAATTGAAAATAATGAGTTTTCCATAGAAGGTACACAAGGAATCTATCTCGAATCTGTAAATTATGTCACGATCAGGAATAACACCTTTACAGATTTGTCACTGTCAATTGACTTCTTCTATTCCACAAATATTGCCATAGTAGAGAACTCATTTGTTGGAGATGGTGAGTCGATCTATTCCGAAGGCAATTCGGGTATAAATGTGACTGCTAATCTATTCATGTCTGGAAAGCAGACCATGGAGAGTATCTCTGATATGGATCTTATTTTTTCATCAAATGTAATAACGGATTTCATGGGTCCTGCAGATGTACTCTACACTGATTCATTAGTCAATGGGATAGTGAAAAACAATGCAATCTCAGGAAATGATGGTACTCCATTATATTTTGATTCCTCTGATAACATATCTGTTCAGTTCAATAAAATAAGCGGTTTTTCATACGGTATTTACTTCAATTCAGGAAATGACCAAGTGATAATTGGAAACACAGTTAGTGCCTCTCAATCTTCGATTCGGATTGGTTATACTGGGAAAACTACTGTCGAATCCAACGTCCTAGAACTCTCAGGTATCGATATTCAAGGAGGTTCTAAGAGTTGGGATCTGCAAATGACGAACAATACATTGGATGGGAAAGAAATCTTGTATATTTCAGCCCTTACATCTGGAAGTTATTCAGCTCAGGAATACGGACAGATTATCTTGCTCAACACTAGTAACCTCGTTTTCGATGGAATTTCATTTGGGGATGGATACGGAAGGAAGCTTATTGGTCTCTATAGTGAATTTCTAACGATCAAGAACTCCATATTCAAGAACGGCGCATACGGGATTTTCCTAAGGTATACTCATAACTCGAGCATATTCAACAACCAGATATTCAATATTTCCGCAACTGGAATATACGTATATGTTGGAAGTGAGAACGAGATCTACAATAATCAGATATACGATACAGATCTAGGAATATACCTATTTAATTCTGAGGGAAATTCGATCCATCACAATTCCATAAGTAGAGTAAGGATGGGAATGTCCACAAGCGCTCAAATAAATTCGAGTTTCACCGAGAATCTTATACAAGATACTGATACAACAGGAATTAAGCTGTACAACTCCCAAAATTCAGTGTTGGCGAATAATAGGGCCATAAATTCAGAAGGGATAAGTGTTCAAAACTCTGAGTCAGTTATAATTGCAAATAACTCCTATACCAATTCAGGGTTGGATATATCAGGTAGCAATATTAAATATTGGAGACAAAGTGTTAAGAATGAGACAGTCGATGGACTGCCAGTTCTCTATGTCAATGACACCTATAATTTTGGGACGATCGATGGAACGCAATATGGGCAAGTCATTCTTGTAAACGTGACCTTCGCTACCATAAACAACTTTAACCAAGATGGAATATATCGAGCAATCCAGATCGCATACTCGGACTCTATAGATATTGTGAAGGCTACCATTACAAACATTATTGATCGAGGAATTTATTTGTACAATACACAGAACTGGCAGATACTCTCGTCTCAAATCGATGGTGGATATTACGGTATTTTCAGTAAGGAGTACGGTGGATTTCTTAATGCTACAATCATTGAGAATTCAGATTATGGTCTTTACACTGCATCATCTATCACGATAAACAACAGCTATTTCCGAAATATTAGATTCAAGGGGGCTTGGCTAGATTCAGCTTCTGGATCAATAATCAATAATTCTCAATTCATCAATACTTTTACTGGTTTATGGACCTCTGGTGATAGTATTTCACTAGTAAATAATATATTCGTAAATTCTTCTTGGACTCCAAGCATATCAACAAATCCAATACTAAGTACTGAGAGTAACAACACGGTGAATGGCCTTCCACTTCTCTACGTCTACAATGAGGCCACCCCATCAACCATCCAGAATGTGGGGGAAGTCGTGCTCGATACTGTAAGGAATCTACGGATAGAAGATGTGATACAGGTCAATGGGGCAACAATCTTATATGTCTATAGATCCACAAATATCAGTTTCTATAACGTCAGAGGGAATGTATCAGATGGTTCTGCAATTGAGGTTCGGAATTCAAATAACGTGTCACTCGAAGAAGTAAATCTTACCAATACGAGTGTGTACGGTATCTATCTATATCAGTCTACGAACATCAGTATTTCTTCAAGTACAATAATAAATGCGAATATTGGAATCAAAGGCTATCAGAGCTCAAATATTAACATCAACAATGTCTGGATTGAGAGAACAAGTGCCATAGGGATCTCTATCACCTCGTATTCGCGGTCCATCACTGTCTCAAATACTCGCGTATTTGATTCTGAAATGACCGGTATGGAGTTCTCAATACAGGATTCTAATGTGACATTAGTAAATAATTCAATCATTAATACTGGTTATTTCGCACTAACAATTTCTGGATATGGTATGGTTAATGCCACAGTAATCGGAAATGAGTTTATCCATTACGATAAATATGGTGAAAGTGGGGTAGCAACTATCTACTCATCTACTGGGTACCTCACAATTCGAAATAATTATTTCTCGGAGTTTGAGGGGGTAGATAATGATGGAGATGGGTATTCTGATGTACCATTTGACTTTACCAATAACACCCCCACCGTGGATACTGCGCCAAGCATGTATTCGACATATTATGAATCATTACGGAATGGTACTCGAATTAGTCTCATCTCTGATCAAAGTGGGATTAACCAGACTAAGCTGACTTGGAACGATCTTGATTTCAATAACATATCTATTATCTACAACTTGAGTTATAGCACTGGAGATGGTTTCGTCCCAATTTCTAGTATCACTGATGGAACCAGCTATATATGGGATATGAGTGGATTTGAGAATGGTACACTAGTTACTGTAAAAATTGAATATTCGCTTAAGATTGCCAACGGACGAATCTTAGGAAGTAATGAGTTAACATTTGAGATTGTGAAAGATCTTCCAGCCTCGACGACAAGCACAAGTAGTACTACCTCAAGCACATCAGACCCTACAAGTACTTCTACATATGAGACAACTTCTTCCACAACAAGTTCATCAAGTGCAACATCAACTGAGACAGCTACCTCTAACTCTACAACAACCGTACCGGAGAAAGATGGAGGTAGTGGTTTAGTCACTGCAATAATTGTCGTCGCTGTTATTGCAGGTACTGGTGGAGGAGCGGTTGTCTATATCCGCAAGAGATCAGGATAGTATTGCTCATTAGATATTTCAAAAAATTATTTAGTTAATATTTCACAACTATTTTCTTTCACGATTAACGTATGCTCGTGCTGGCTTACATTGGCATCAGGGTTCACCTCAACCAGTACAGGGTATCCCATGACATGCCCTGATCTCAGAAGAGTCCGAACTTCTTTATTAATCTGTGCTGCACCTTCCTTGCCCATCTTCTCGTCGAAGAGGAACCTTGGAGAGAAGGGAAGAACCCCAACGTGAGGGAGGAACTTCTTGATCAGTTTGGCCTTCTCGATATCACCCTTATTGGGTTTCTTCACAATCCTGAATATATTCGTCCTCTTGCCATTCATGATCTCACCGAAACCATCGGTAGCGAACGGTTCAATCGCGTAAACACCTCCTTTCTGAAATTTGTGGTTCTTTAGCTTGAAATGACCAGGACCATGATTGGGGATGCTCACTCCCGCGTGTAAGACATGTCTCTTGATCTGATGACCAGATAGGTTTCTGACAGGTTGGAAACCGGCAGAGGTTATGGTCTTTTCAACAATCGCCCCCACGTCGTTGACCGACACACCAGCTTTGACAACTTCCATGGCCTTGTCTAGAGCCTCTTTTGAGATCTCGGTCAACTCCTGTGCATTCTTGTTGAAATTGATTGTTATCGCAGTGTCAACAATATATCCATCGATATGAGCTCCGAGGTCGATCTTGATGGTATCCTCCTTTCCCACCGTTCGAGTGTCGAGGATTTCAGGGCTGTAGTGCGCTGCCTCATTTGTGATTGAAAAGTTCACTGGGAATGCGGGTTTCGCTCCCTGTTCCCTAATAAAGTTTTCGAGTTGCTGGGCTATTTTGTACGCATTAGCTCCGGGCTTCACAATCTTCTTGGCGAGTTTCAGAGTCTCGATTGAGATCTCCCCAGCCCTCCTGTACTTTTCCAAGACCTCCTTGGCTTTGCTCTTAGCGGACATATAATTCCACTGAGAAGAACCACCATAAAAATTCTAGAATAGGATCAGTCCGAGAGAATTATCTGATTCCGAAGTATCCTGTCAAGCTTCATCTTGTAGTAGGCTTCGAGATTCTCCTGCTCGTCCTTCGAGAGAATACTGTAGATATTTCTTGGATTGCCTATGAGCGTGATCTGGGTAATGCCCTCCGCAACTTGCCTCTTGTCCTTACCCGCGGAGACTATCTTCTGGACTTCTCCCTCGGAGTTGATCAGATTTTCGAGATGGTTACCGAAGACCTTGGTATTCTTCCTCTTCTTCCTCGTTAATTCCCTGTAGGGCTTTTCAATAATCTTCGTCGCCACTATTCCAAGGATGACGTCGATGACTGTAATACCGTAGGGGGACAGTTCCTGCCTGAGGATTTCTGTTGTCATGTGGAGCGATGCCTTAGAGCTACAGTACAACCCTTCGTCCTCAAAGGGAAAGAGCGATGAATCACTTGAAAGAACAACCACCCTTGACTTAGCTCTGATCATGCTGGGGAGCATCAGTTGTAGGATATTGATGAACGAGAGAACGTTTATCTGGTGAACCCGTACAATATCCTCAGATGGGTGGCTGAGAAGCGGTCCGACGGTATAGACTCCAGCTGCGAAGAGAATGGTATTGAACTCCTCGTCCCTTGGTAGATTCTTCTGCATGGATTTTTCAGAAGTCAGATCCAATTGGATCCATTTGAGGTTCTCATGGGAGTAATCTATCTTGGTTGAATTGAATGTACCGGTGACTCTGTGCCCCAATTTCAGCAGATTCTTGGTCACCTCTAGACCTATGTCTCCTGAGGCACCAATAATTAGTACATTCTTCACACTACTGACTTGTAGTAGTGCTACTTGAACCTTCTTAGCTGTGTTTGACTATTTCCTCAAGAGTATCAACGAATGTGTCCATTTCTTCGATAGTATTGTATATCCCAATTGTTGCTCTGACACCACCAAGTTTGGTCTCTGGTTTGAGATTACCTGAGATTATCTCTTTCCTAATCTCCTCGATCTCTTTTGGATCGACCTTCAGTAGATGCATGAGATAGGGATGGGCACAGAAGCATCCATTCCTCGTAGCAACTCCGCCCAGTCTATCAAGCTCACTGGATACCTTCGCGTGGTGGATACCATCTACGACGAAGGATATAACACCAATCTTGCTGTCCAACGGGATATCACCCAGAATATGAACTCCCTCAATCTCATCCATCCGTTTCAGTGTATGGCTCATCAGTTCAACCTCGTGCTTCCTGACATTGTCCAGACCAACGTCCATGAGAAACTCGGCCGCCCTTCCTAATGCTATCGCTCCTGCTATGTTTGGAGTGCCAAAGCAATGTCTCTCTGGTCCCTTGAGGAATATAGCCTCGTGCTCAGTCACAAATTCAACAGTCCCACCTCCAGGAATATACGGTGGTGCGGCATCTCCATCCTCAACGTTTCCAATAAGAAATGAGGAACCCATGGGAGAATACATCTTGTGCCCACCACCCGCGAGAAAGTCAATGTGCTCGGGATGGTCAACCGGTTTCATCTCGATCTTCATATGAGCCATTCTCTGTGCTCCATCTACGAGAATCTTCGCTCCATTATCATGGACCATCCTAGCGATCTTATGGACATCGGGTACGAAGCCGCTGACATTAGAGCCTGCAGAGACCGCAACTAGCTTGACATTGTTGTTCTGGAGTATCTCCTCCAGATGATCTATATCAAGCATCCCTCTCTCATCTACACTGACATGATGGGTCATACCCCGGTTCCGGTGAGGAAGATCATTCGAGTGATGTTCAAGGGCAGTGGTGACGTAATCTCCCTCAATGTGTGAGAATATGTGTGAAGCCAGATCTAGTGAGCTCGTCGTATTGGTGGTCATGAAGACCTCCATCCCACTGTTTGATAGGTCAGATATCCCCACAAGTTTCGCCACCTTGTCCGAAGCATGTTCATACATTTCCGTCGAAATTCTCGATAGTGTGTGCTCCCCCCTGTGAACATTAGCATAGGATTCGGTGAGAACAGAGAGATAGGTGTCTATCACGGGTTGGGGAGCGTGCGTCGAAGCACCATGATCGAGGAAAATCAAAGGTCTCTCCTCGGCGTTTTCCGTCTTGGGGAGAACTACTTGAGTAATCGGGAAAAGCTCCCTGATTTGAGTGATATCCATATTTAGCAGATATTAACTTCAATATTTAACTCTGAAGACTGTCCCTATGGACATTAGTAAGATATATCGTTCCCCGAGACAGAAAACCTGTTCCCCGTCATGCTGTTGGCGCTATATGTCTTGGTATTGATCTTCACGATTATATCATCGAGGATATTCTCAATCACGTCATTCTGAGTAGGTTGACCGTAGGTTAGGTTCTGAACTAGCTGGTCAGTAAGTATCAATGAGCTTTCACTAATATCGTAGTTGAGATAGTTGAGGTCCACACTGTCTGTGTTCTTGAAGGTGTAAAGAAACTCGAAGCCGAATCTTTCCGTGAGCAGAAAATAGTAATCGGACAATTCAAATCCTACGATCTTGTCCGTCTCATTCAATACCTCCTCGTCCATATCCTGAAGAGAGTTCAGGAGGTTCCTTACCTTACTGAAATCCAATAATGGTTGTTCCCTCCATTCTTTCTCCACAAGGATATCCCGTTCGTCAAAAATCTTCACCGCTACCAACTCTGGTGGAACACCCTCTGTTACTGGAATCTTTGTCTTGAGGACCAATGAGTTCAGTAACTGATCCTCTAGGTCCGATGCTGTCATTGAACTATAAGCACCGATGGAGTTTGTCACCGACTTGGAAATTGCGAATTCAAATACATTCAAAACATCCGACTCCTTGAAATCGCTTAAGATGATGAAGTCAATGCTCCCAACATTCATAAGGTAGACTAGGATCTCTGGGGAATACTCCTCAAGGTAGAGGATCTGCTTAACAATTGGATTGGCTCTGCTAATCAAATTTGCAGTATTCAGTATTTCATTGAGGTTCTGAACATTAACATTGTAGCAGATGACCTTGGGGAAGGACATCTTTGATAGGTTCTGGATCTGCTCCAATGATTCAACCTCTAAGATGTCGTTGATAGTACTAGATCTCTGGAGGATATCATTTATTTTACTGGCAGGCTGATGAAGAACGCAGGTGACGTCCAGTCCGTGAAGTGCCCTCTTATCTCTCTTTAGGGAGTGTTTCTGGACTATATCTTCGAGCATCATAAGTTCTTCATCCATGATGATGTTATTCGAGAAGAACTTAGGATCCACCGTCTGCTGGATTTCTCTCTTGATGTCAACTATTAATTGATATACGATCTTGTATTCTTTACTCGTCAATGACCTGACAACAAAAATATACTGTACGTCTCCCTCATCAGCTATTATTAAGTCAATTGAGCCAATATCGATTCTGATAAGGTCATTACCTGTTGAAATTCCTTCAGAAAGTTTTGATGCGATACCTGTAAAGTACAGCCCTATAAGTGTCTCTGACTTCTCAGTAATATCCTCCTTAATTTGGCAGAACTTGACCACGCTGTCTACTGAGATTATAACTCCAAGTAGCATCTCGTCCCACTCAAACTTCTCTTTACTCTTCTCCTTAGGGACTTGATTGACCTCCTGTGAGATAGTCTTCAATATTTTGTACTTCCCAAGTATCTCAATCAACTTCAGCTCAAGCGCCTCTATCGAGATTGGAAGTGTGATAATACCCTGAATTGAACCATAGTTCTTCAATTCTGCGAGAACATCTGAACCTATCTCTTCCTGAGTTATGATGAATATCTGACTCAGGGTTGTGAGAGTTGATAGGTGATTGGACACTTCATAGATCATGTGCCTGAAATAATCATAATCCACCAAGACCAGTCCAAAATCTGCAATGGGATTTGGAGAAGTCATCACTATGTCTCGAAGTGTCATGAAGTTGAAGGTGTTGAACACAGATGAGGACAGCATGAGCTCTAACTTATGTGTGGTTGATGAATTACCAACAAGGAGAATCCCGGTATGGGCGACATCATGAAACCCTTCATCCGAACTCAAACAAATGCACTGACAATCTAATTTTATCTAATTGCTTATTAATAAGCATTTGTTTTCAATTTGGTGCGATAAAATTATCTAGAGATGTAGCGAATTCGCATTTCCAAGAGCCAAGCGGATAATGGGATGAACTTCTGCCTCTATACTCACTTAGAGAGAGTATCAATGAATTTTATCCTTAATCTCTTCCTCGTATTTTTTCTTATATTTTTCTAAAAATTCAACGATAGTAGATCAAGGTATATACTGTCAAGCTCACCAGAGAGTTCAAAATAGGTTTCTGGATCCTTGTTTATCATCCCCCTAAAGATAATCTCCGTCAAGAAATCTGCTTTCTGCTTAAGATATATTACACCTTCATCGTACCTTGAGGCGTCTGCATTTTTCACGATTACAACATAGTCAAATGCAAATCTCTTGAAAAAGAGAAGTGTATAACTACCAAACTCAAAAAGAATGTAATCGTCATTCTCTGATAAGTCGAATGAAAGCGCCCTGAATGAATCTATAAATTGGAAAATATTTTCGAAAAGTATACTCAACGTCGAATCCCTCTCAATCCATTCGTAGTAGAACTGCATCTCCTTCTGAGAGAAGATATATATCGATGCCAGCTCGATACCGTCTATAGGGATGTATAATTTTCCTCTTTCCATCATGGCTGCGGTCATGTATTTCTCCATTGATTTCAATAGATAGGTCCTTGGTATGTCCAGATCATACAACTGGGAGGTGATTAACTCACTCGAAACCATGTCTATAAGCGAGAGCCATGAGGATGTTGACTGTGGGGACAAAACCAGATAGTCAATCACCTTCGACTCGAACAGTTCTGTAATATCAACACCCGCCACTTCTTTGAAGTAGAGTATTACCCTTAGGGACGGATATGATCGATAGTAGTATTCGAGTTTATCATATACCTCTCTATAGTGAATAGCATTTGTCTTGATAAAGACGACATCAACGGGCTCGGATTTAATCATTCTTTCGAAAATTGAGAAAGATGGTACAATACTGAACTGTATATCTACTGGGAAATCTCCTACACTGTCAAGAAGATTGTCAGGAGGATTGATAAAGACAAAATTAGGTACCCTAAACTCCAATTTTGACAGTTCTGCTTCCAGATTTAAATTTCTAATCTCCTGATCCACTGCCTCACCATCAGAAGGTAATACGTAACTGTCATACAGAAGCTTCTCACCCATTGTACGGTATATCCTATCCATAAGTTTCTTCATCTTATCTATGATGTGAATCCGGTCAACATCTCTTAGATATCGGTAGATGAGAACGAGAAGTATTTCATTATACTCAAAGATGAAGAGCTCCAAATCCCCCAAGTTCAACACCCAAGGTTCGTCAGATTGAACACCAGAGTACATCATTTTTTCACTGATGGCCGATAAATAAGCACCAAGGAGTATCTCGTGTTTTGAGAGGCTATCATCCCTTAATTTGGCTAGTTTCACAATTGAGTATACAGATATTATATATCCAAGATATTCGAGTGACTTATTCTCATTCATCTGCATGATCCCGAAAGCTGGGGAATAGGGATGTGGATTTTTCAGAGTCTCACCCATGATACGAACAATTTGATGATCCGCTGAGATCTTCTTTATCTTGATGGCGAGATCCGATCCTACCAGATCAGAATCAATAATAAAATGGAAGGAACCGTAGTTCTTAAGGCGTTGAAGTTCGCAAATTTCAAGTGGTTCTTCAGTGTACAGAACAATTCTCGCGTAGGGAAATTTCATTCGAAGTAGATGTGATATCTCTGTATGATCAAAGGATTTATTCTTGAAATCTAATACAATTATAGCTGGATCTAATGAGGGATTATTGAATAGTTTTGAAAGTGTGGGGACTTCAATTATTTTTACCTCTTCACCCCAAACAATTTTTTTAAGCTTTATGAGTAGCGTGCAAGTTCCATAGCCCTCCTTGATGAAAACTATCCGCGTCTCATGCATATTATTACCCTTGAACACAAGATTTTAACCTTCAAACTATTTAAACGTAGTTCTCGATTATACTTCCTAGAGCTAAGAGAATTCTTGATTTTTCTGTGGACGGAAGTGATATTGTCTGAGGATTGTTGACAGACCAAAACAAGTAGATCTTGGAGACGGTAATCTCAGAATCAGAAGGAATATTGTAGTAGTCCAAATATTGTAAAAACTTTAGATTACACGAATTAGGTAGTGAGAATGCAATGATAAATCTTTCTCAAAAAACTGTACTAATGACTGTAATTTTACATAGTATGTGGTATAAAATTGTTTACATGGGTAGGAAGAACAAGAATTCAACATTAAAATTTATGAAAAAAATGTGCATGAATCGCTTGTATATTCTGTTTTAGAATTGTCCCATTTGTACCATTATTGCGCAAGATGTACTGGATATTTATGACTTGATCTCTTCAGATCATTTCAAATACCAGAACTCAAATCGTCACCTATGAGCCAAAAGATCAACACTTTGATACTTGGTGCGGCAGGAAGAGACTTCCATAACTTTAATACATTCTTCAGGGATGGTAAGTACGCGGATCGATATGACGTGAAAGCATTCACTGCAGAACAGATTCCAGGGATAGACGACAAGATGTATCCTCCAGAACTAGCTGGTGAGAGATATCCCAATGGTATCCCAATCAGACCTCTCAAGGAGATGGAGAAGATCATCAAGGAGGAGGACATCGAACTGGTGGTCCTCGCATACTCTGACCTCCCGTACAATTACGTTATGCAGCAGTCTGCAAGGGCAAACGCTGCAGGAGCAAACTTCATGCTCCTCGGCCCCAAGGACACCATGATAAAGTCCAACAAGCCTGTTCTCTCAATATGTGCGGTCAGGACTGGATGTGGAAAATCACAAACTTCCAGAAAGGTCACTGGCTTGCTGAAAAAGCACGGGAAGAAGGCTGCTGCGATCAGGCATCCTATGCCATACGGTGACCTTGTCAAGATGACATGGCAAAGGTTCGCCACCTACCAAGACATGATCGACCAGAACTGCACCATTGAGGAGATGGAGGAGTACGAACCCCACATCAAAGCAGGCAACATCGTCTTTGCGGGTGTAGACTACAAGAAGATCCTCGAAGAGGCCGAGAAAGAGGTTGATGTCATCCTCTGGGATGGCGGTAACAACGACTTCCCGTTCTACGTCTCGGATCTGGAAATCGTTATCGTGGACCCCCACAGAGTCGGTGATGAGATCACTTACTACCCAGGTCAGGTCAACTTCATCAGGGCTGATGTCATCGTCATCAACAAGGCTGACTCTGCACCAGAAGGTAGCATCGAGCAACTCAAGAAGAACATTGCTGAGTGGAATCCAGATGCCACCGTCATCGTCGCAGACTCCAAGATTATTGTAACAGACGAGGAGGCGATCAAAGGCAAGAAGGTACTTGTTGTCGAGGACGGTCCCACCGTAACCCACGGAAACGTGACGACTGGTGCGGGGACAATCGCAGCTCAGAGACTTGGGTGTGACATCATCATGAACCCCGAGGAGTTCGCGGTTGGTTCTATTAAGGACACATACGAGAAGTACTCACACCTCAAGGGATCAGGTATCCTCCCTGCCATGGGGTACGGTAAGCAGCAGATGAAGGACTTGGAGGCCACCATCAACGCCTCAGGAGCGGAAGCTGTTGTCATCGGTACACCCATCGATCTCTCGAAGATTGTAGATATCAAACTACCCTACTCACTCATCAAGTATGATCTGGACGAGAAGGATGGGAGCCTTGAGCCAATCATTGAGGAATTCGTGAAGAAGCACTTCTCATAAATGACGTAATTCTCTATATCTTCAAATGTAAAGCTAAGTTGATGTGAACCCTCAGGGGGTTCCAATCTTTCTTCTATTATTGGAGAAGAGGAACTCCATTATTACCACACGATACACACCAATGGCTTTGTCACCCGGAATAGAATAAGCTATCTGAAAAATCAGGATTGTCTCCAATAGTTGGAGTTGAGGGACCGTAGACATGTTTGATGAAAGAGAGATTAAATTGGGGTCATAGACTACGCTCTTAAAGCCATCAGAGAAGTACGATCAGTGAAAGCTGTAGTCTTAAAGAAGTTCGGTGGGCCGAACGTACTGGAGGTCACAGACATCGAGGAACCCACTCCAAATGAGAATCAGATTAAGGTCAAGATGATCTACGCAGGTCTGAACTGGGCAGAGCTCCTATCCCGAAAAGGGTTCTACTCATGGGCACCACCACTACCTTACACTTTGGGTATGGAAGGAGTCGGAGAGGTTGTCGAGTGTGGAAGGAATATAGATGAGGTAGAGGTAGGGGACACAGTCATGGTGGCAGGTCAGTATGGCTCGTACGCACAGTACACTCTCGTGGACAAGGAGAGGATAGTGAGAAAGCCCGAATATCTCAGTATGAAAGAAGGGGCTGCTTTCACCTCGAATTTCATCACTGCATGGGTTGGTCTCAACGAGATGGCCCGTGTTCGACCAGGAGAGATCGGGCTTGTCCATGCTGCTGCCGGAGGTGTGGGCACAGCGACCCTACAACTCGGAAAAGCCATGGGTCTTACCATGTACGGAACCTCCTCACCGGGTAAGAAAAAGATTGTCGAGGCCCTTGGAGCAACCCACTTGACATACGAAGGGTTTGTCGAGGAGCTGAATGGAGTGAGACCAGATATCATTATGGAGTCGATTGGAGGGAAGGTATTCAAGCAGAGTTTCGACATTCTCAGTCCGATGGGAAGAATAGTTTTGGTCGGAGCTCTCTCCTTGAAGAAGCCTCCTTTCTGGAACCCATTGGCTTGGATTAAACTCTACAGGGATTTACCTAAGGTGGATATCCGGTCGGTTCTTCGGAGGTCGAGAGCATTTATGGGACTACACGTGGGTTATCTCCTAGCAGACCCTCCGAAATTGAGGAGGAAGTTCAATGAGATGGTCGAAGTATGCATAGAGCACGAACTCCGCCCAATTGTTCGTGACGAGGCGATCTTCCCCATGAATCGGATACAAGACGCTCACAAGTACTTCGAGGACAGGAAGAGTGTGGGGAAGGTTCTGATTGATCCTTGGAGTTAGAGGTTGTCGGTGTTGAAATCGATAGGTATTTACCGAAGATTATAGTAAACCAGATTAGTGAGTTTTACCAGTAGGCGTTTCAAGACGACCCTTACCCTCCTCATGGTGGCCCTTATTTTCTCAGTGACGTTAGGGGTATACTACATGTACTTTCAGATCAACGAGTATGACATCAATGGTGTACGGGTCGGGGTGGTAGACTCTGGGTGTTCAAGCACCCAGTCAAACATAGTTAGAGCAGACAGCTTTGTTAATTACACCTATGGCTATAAACTGAACTCACCGTATCCCTTCGATGTCCTTAATCATGGGAGTAAGGTCTGTGGTAAGATTCTGGAGCAAGCACCAGATGCTCTGCTCTACTCAGCGAGAATTGCTGGTGATACAGGTGAGATCACGTATGATGGTCTACTCGCTGCTATTGAGTGGCTTGCAGAGGACATGGAGGTAGACATTATCAACCTCTCTCTCGGAGCGTTCTTCTACCTGAGCTCTGAGTTTGAGGAAGCTCTCCGTGAATACACAGATCAAGGAATAATCATTGTCACCGCATCGGGTAATGACGGTGGGGCATCTAGCATCGCCAACCGAGGAATTATCCAGTGGCCGGGAGTCATGCCATGGACCGTGACAGTTGGTGCAGAGGAGGAGAACGGTACAGTCTCCGAGTTCAGCTCAGTTGGATCGAGCATATACCAGATGAACGTCGTCGAGTTCGCTGCGAGTGGGGTCAGCGGTGGTGCACGAGGTACCTCCTTCTCAGCTCCTACGATCACGGGAATACTTGCTTTTACCATGGCGTATGGCCGTGCTATTGGCTACGACCTCAATTCCCAACAGCTCCAAGCTATTTTGGCACTCTCTGGGAGGAATAAATATTCCGCAGAGGTGGGGTGGGGTCTTCCAGACATTGAAAAAATAATTAACGATTTTGACATACTCCTCTCAGAAGCCAACACATCGGTTCTCATAGAGGCTACGAATGGGATAGACCCCTCAATTAGGTTCTCTGGTGAGAATGTATCATACAGATTCAAGATCATCCATCAGATCGATCTGATATCCGCTCTCGAACTCGGAGGAGATGTTATTAATCCTACATGGGATGTAGTGCAGTCGGGCGAATGGGGGTCGATAGTCGAGGTGAGATTCACGGTCCCACAGAATGCCAGCACCGCTAGGATTACCCTCTCTGGAACAAACAGGGTTGAAGTCTCCATGAACGTGACGGACAGACCGTACAAGATGGTACTGATGGACAACTCCCTATCCGCGAGCGGGTACAACTTTCCCAGAGGTGATCTGAGATACTTGGACTCAGTCTTAAGGGAAAACGGGATTGTCGCAGACTACGAGCATTTCGGGAAGTCGAATCTTAGCGAGTACCAACTAGTCATCCTTCTCGATGCAGGACAGTTCGTCTTCACAGACTCTGGCAAGACATTCACACGTACCGATGATCCCTCTGTTTACATCCCATACCTTGATTACCTGAAAGCCGGTGGTAATCTCTTTGTATTCGGGAACAGTTCGGATGAGTCCAAGACCACTCTCAGTCCACTGATGAATGAATTAGGGATTGAGTTGACAAATGAGGTGGAGGGGCGCCCGAATCTCTTTGTATCGAGCAGCAATTTCACCAGTGACTCGGAGTACCAAGACCTCTTCGATGGCATCTCACAATTATACTACAAGGGCATGGGGATGACCTCCATCAGCGAGAACAACACAGAGCTCGTATGGTACTCAGAGGTGGTGGACAAGGGACCGATCTCCGAGTTGGTTAACCATGCTCTGGCCATTGGTGGTACATACGGATCTGGGAACTTTATAGTTTTCAACGATCTGGACGCCTACAGGAACTCCCAGATCGAGGGGAAGGACGGAAATGTAAGATTTCTACTCAACTCCCTTATCTGGTTATTTAGTAAGACCTCACAAAGTAATCTTTAAGTAATTCCCAACGCCCCTTTAGTATGTTAAAATACGATGAAAAGCTCATCAAAGTACCTGTCTCTGCTCATTGTTTCCCTCATTCTCGGTGGTGCCTTAACGGCTGCTAAAGTGAGTGCGGGATCGGCAGAAGGAGACCCTGCACCTCCAAGCGGTAATCCGGGTGGCGGTGGTGGAGGTGGCGGTGGTGGAGGTCCCGACATCTTCTACTACTTCATCCCTCTGGTCTTCAACGCATCACACAGAGACGGGGAGTCGAAGGTCGTTGTCTGGACCTTCCAACCCACGATTATCCAGACCTCATTCTCCATCAATGAAGCAGGTCTAAACTCAATACGACTGGATGCCCCTGGTAAAGTGGAGTTCTCACCCAGTACCTCACCCGGACTTACAAATGGTTCACTCATCATCACTGTAGGACCAGCCCAAGTAGTTGGGATGAGGGATAATCAGGATATATATTCTGATACCTCCTTCTCCTACTCAATCCTCCCGGCTCGAATGATGGGATTCGAGTACATCTCTCCATTCGACGGGTACCTCTCTGCTTTCACGAGATCACAGTCCACCGAGTTAAGGACATCAGATGGGAGGTTCGTTGTTGTTGACCCATTCACAACCGTGACCATCCCCGTAAAGTCCGGTGAGTACATCAACTCAACTCAACCAATCCTCGGTGCATTCTACTCACAGGACATAACAGGTACTTCTGCAACCATGGCAATCCCATTCTTCCTCCAAGGGAAAGAGTATATCTTTAAGACAGACATATCTGCGAATCGTGACGAGGAGATTGATCTCTCTTACATAAGAGTTATTCCCGAGGTCCCTACAGAGCTGAACATCACCTACACAAATGGCACTATCCGAGAAATTGCGATATTTGGAGAAACCACCCTGAAGGCATCGGAAGACATCAGGGGAATTAGTGCCCTAAGAGGTAGGATCACGGTGAGCCTTGAAAAGATAGTCTCGTACAGCTACATATCACGGAGATCAACCATTGAGCTAATCGCTGCCCCTGAGATGAGAGCAGGAGAGCTTTTCTCACTGTTCGATGGCTTTTCAACCAGCTGGTCCGTCCTTAATCGAAACACCAACGCCACAATCATAGACTTCACACAGGGTGGCTATGCCCTCTCCCAGAGGGAGGCAGGTCTTTACGATAAATTCGAGGATATCACCTATGGGAGGATCTTCGATCGAAAATTCATCTTGGCAAATAATTCACTCTTCGGAATAGCCAGTTCTCCCGGTTACTCGGGATACCCTATGTCTCCCAGTATGAGCTTCATCCCGCTCCCAATGAACACACAGACAATATACCGTAACGTCACGGGTGTGACCGCTACTTGGTACAGATTCACAAATCTTTCAGTCAAGAGCATCGAGTACCTCCCTGCTGATCCCGAGAGGTTCACTGGAGAGAAAATTCGGGTAACCTTCATATCTAACGGATCCCTCCCGGCAGGAAATTTCGACCTTCAGATCTCAATTAATGGCGAGATCGTTGTCGAAGACACGTACCCATTCCTTCAGGTAAACGACACGATCGTGTATGAGTTCGACCAGTTCCTCCAGTTGGACGATGTAGAGCTTAGTGTCCTTGCAAAAATAGACACTGGTGACACTGTCTCCGAGATCAACGAGGACGATAATGAACTTTCGAGAATAGCACCTGTTGAGGAGAATCTGAGGATTATCGTGACCTCTTACCTCATCGTCTTCGTTGTCATCTACTTCGTGGGTTACAAGATATACAAGAGCTGGAAGAAGAGAAAGAAGATCGAAGAGTCGAAATTCGATGCAATTCTAGACATTCAGGAGGATACTGACAATGAGTGAACCACAGGGTAGATTTACCCAGTTTCAGGGAAATCTATTCATAAGCCACTACTACAAGATCTATTTCCCGGCATTCATATTCTCTACCATC
>JALWRB010000122.1 GCA_027077875.1 Candidatus Heimdallarchaeota archaeon | reverse complement strand
GACTGAACATCCAGCCCGCCGACAGGATGAATTTCCGCATAAGAGGTAACGTCCTTATAGTCGAGAAGGCGCAGGACACTGCAGCTAACATCGAATACCTCATGAGCAAGAAGCACCAGTTCGGTGAAGAACACCTCATGAGGTCGGATCTCGAGGACATCATCCGTGACCTCCTTCACCAGCAGTTCTACCTCGGTGACAATGTCCTAACAGACAGGGTCGGCAGACAGACAGTAAAGGTCAGGGGAGCTGATTCCATCCTTGAAGAGGTTGTGAACGTCCTCACGGACGATGCTGAGAAGTGGCTCGAGGGTGACTACACCTCGGTTCTCATGGGCTTCGCCGACGATCTCGACATCGACTTCCCCACGCTCCTAGGAGAGTTCACCTCCAAGATGCGGAACATGGAGGTCATGGGAAAGCCCACCGATAGAGACACCGCGTCCATCCCCTTCGCACTTGCTGTTGGTGAGACCCTGAGTGAGTTCAGAACGCGGGTGGGAGACATCGTGACGGAGAGGCTTATCAAGGAGGCAGAAGTGGTCAAGGAGTTCATAAAGGACGATCCTGACTTCATAGGGGGTAATTTCCCTCTTGATCTGCTCGAGGACATAATCACCGATGAATTGGCGCAGAACTTTAGTATCCTGATGAACTTGAGAGTCCTGAAGGAACTCGCCCGGGTGTCCATCAAGAGCGTGGGTGAAAGACCATTCAAGGACTACAGCACAAAGCTCTTCGACCTGATCTTCAAGAAGAAAGCGATCCTCCCCGAGAAGGACAAGAAGGAGGAGGCAACCAAACCATCTCTTCCGAATTTTGATTTCTAGCGACTTAGGTGTTCTTGGGCTGGATGGTCACTGAGCTAGGAGATCGATCTGGCTCGTAGTCCGGGCTCTTGATTCTCCTTCCTATCTCGCCAACTGCATCCACAGCATGTTCCCTTCCATTCTCTATGAAGACTGCATTGGTATACCTTCCGAAGGCTGCAGAGCCGATGATGAACAGCCCATTGCGCTCAGTCTCGAAGTACTTGGTGATCTTGATCTTCAGGTCCTTGTCAGGTTGCAGACCGATGTTCGAGAAGAATCGGACATCGGGGGTGAAGCCCGTGAAGACAAATACTGCATCGGCTGGGATGTTAATACGCTCTCCCTTGAAGTCCACAATAACGTGTTCTCTCGTGATCTCTTGGACAATGGCGGGCATGACGGGCCTGATCTCGCCAGCTCTTAGACGGTTTCTGAGATCAGTGGCGATCCAGTACTTCACTGTAGCCTTGGGGGAGATCCCTATGTGGACAAGGGTCACATCAGCACCGAATCTGTAGAGGTCAAGTGACGCCTCTGCTCCAGAATTCCCCGCTCCAATTACCACGACCTTCTGTTTGAAAAACGGGTGAGGTTCCTTGAAGTAGGTGTAGACGTGAGGGAGGTCGATACCTGGGACATCCAGCTTGTTGGGGTTGTCGTAGTATCCTGTGGCGATAAGGACGTACTTAGTCCTGAACTCGAAGGGCTTGTCATCCCTCCCCGAGGGAAATGTCTGCACCCCACGAACGGTGTAGTCACCCTCTTCACCATCCACTGAGGTAACCTCGTGGAAGATCCTGACATCAAGATCCTCACGATCCGCAACGAGCCTGTAGTAGTCAAGTGCCATCTCCCTTGTCGGCTTTCTCGCAGTGGACGGGAAAGGGTGTCCTCCAATCTCGAGGAGGTTGGCCGTTGTGAAGAAAGTCATGTTGATGGGGAAGTTGTAGATTGAGTTGACAATAATACCCTTGTCGAGAATAACTGCCTTTAAGCCCTCCCGCTTTGCCGCAATACCAGCGGCAAGTCCTACTGGTCCTGCCCCGACTATCAGAAGATCGAACTGACTCATAAGTCAATATATCAGACAAGACACTTATTCTTTTTCATCCGTCAATTTCTCCAGTAGCGAAGGTTTATCTTCTCTGCTCGAATCTGTTAGTGTGAAGAAGAGATTACAGTACAAATCCAACGACGATCTGGAGATAACAGCGGACCTCTATACATGTGAGAGCCCTCGGGCTGTCCTCGTTCTCTGCCACATGGCGAACTCGAGCAGGGGGGAGTACATAGAGAGCTCAAAGAGGTTGGTTTCTGAGGGCTACCAATGCCTTGTCCCTGACTTAAGGTCAGGAAATGAGATCAACGGAGTGGTGAATGAGACAGCTAAGCGAGCGAGGAGCAAGGGACTGCCTACAAGTTATCTCGACGCTAAGCCCGATGTCCTCGCCTCCATAGAGAATGCGATGGGGTATGACCTCCCCGTGATTCTCGTCGGGAGTTCATACTCAGCATCCCTCGCACCCTTGGTGGCAATCGAGGACGGACGCCTGAAGGCAATAGCCATGTTCAGCCCTGGGGAATACCTGCAAGGGGTAAAACTGGCAGAATCGATCAAGGATCTGGACGTACCGACATTCGTCACTTCAGCAAGGAGCGAGTGCGAGAAAGCCATGGCAGTTGTCCGCAAAGTCGAGCAGAATCTGGTCACAAAGCACTGTCCCGACGGGAGTAGCGCCCACGGATCTCGTGCTCTGTGGGCGGAGGTAGATGGTAATGAGGGAGTGTGGAGGGCCTTTCTCGATTTCCTCTCAAGGACTTAGAAGATAAACTCGGCGGACTTCAGCGCACCCGACGCGGAGAGGTTCGCCCAGTGCTCGACCACTGCGGACTTCCCCATATTCTTCTCCAGCCACATACTGACTAGATCCTCCCTGATCTTGCATATCTGGATGAGCACCTGCTCACTCATCTGACGGACATCCCGCGAGCTATCGTCGATGAACTTGTCAACGAATTCCAAGGCGACCGTGGCCAGATCAGGCTCTATGTTCTGTGCAAAGGACTGCAGGACACTGTTGTGCACAAGCGAGTCTTCGTCATGGCTCAACTTCTCCAACCACTCGATCGTGAGGTCAGGGTACCATTTCAGGAAGCGATCTCCGATTGTCACTCGTGAGAGGATCGAAGAGACGTGAGGTGCGGGATCCTTCATGAGTGGTTCGAGGATTTTGAGGACCTCCTCGAAGCGCTCACGCTTCCCCCGCGTGAGTGCCCGCGCGGAGAGCGCAGCAAGCCTTCTCAGCAGGACCTGATCGCTGTCGACGTAGGATCGAAACCTGTCGACGTGAATCTGGGAGTCTAGAATTGCCTCACCTAGCAGTTCTGCAGCGATCTCCCGAGGATACCACTCATCCTCCAGTGCGAGACTCTCAACGAGGTCGTAGAACTCCTCTGTTTTTGTCTGCCACATCTTAAGAGACTTCGTCAACATGCCTAGAACCTGCACATTACCCGGTTCGACATTCTCGCTGAAGTACGTCAGGAGCTCGATTTTCACCTCCTGCGGGAGTCTGTTAATCCCTTTCTGCACCTGTTGTTTGGAGCTTGTACCGAGGACCCCTCCAATATTCAAAAGATCCTTCAGGGAAGCGATGTCAACATTCAGGACGGCGTTAGAGACGAGGTCCAACTCGTCTGTTGAGAGAATGATTCTCTTCAAGCGGGGGGAATCGTAGTCATCGATTATCTCAATCCCCTCTTCTACCGTCTGGTCACTCTTCATCAGAATAATCTATCTATTCGGGAGAATATAAGCTAATCGATGATCACACTCCACAAGTATTCTAAAGAAGTACCGGTATGGGAGGATATGAAGAAGCACATAGTAGTCGTCGGAGGTGGGGTAATGGGGAGAGGTATTGTTCTCGTACTGATCAAGGGTGGATACAGAACAACTCTTGTCGAGGTCTCTGAGGATGTCCGGAGAGAGGTTGATACTTACCTGACAAAGAGATTAGATCGGGACATCCAGAAGGACAGGATCTCGATGGCTGATAAAGATGAAATTCTAGCACGGTATCAATCTGTGTCTGGCATAGAGGAAATTGAAAATGAGCCAGCAGTGGTGATCGAGGCGGTTCCTGAAGTCCTCGAGCTCAAGCAGCGTATCCTCCGAAGGTGCAACGAGCTATTCCCGCAGAGCATCTTTGCCTCAAACACCTCTTCACTCCCAATATCGAGGATTGCTGAGGTGGCGATCTTCAAGGACAAGGTCATCGGAATGCATTGGTTCAACCCACCACCAGTACGACCGCTTATTGAGATCGTTACCGGGGAGCAGACGGCCGAAGGAGTGCTGGCAGAGATCGACATGCTTGCAAGAGATCTGGGAAAGGAGGTAATCGTGGTCAAGGACTTCCCCGGATTCGCCACGTCACGGCTTGGAGTGGTCATCGGATTAGAGGCGATCCGTATGCTCGAGCAGGGGGTGGCGAGCGCAGAGGACATTGACAAGGCCATGGTCCTCGGGTACGGCTTCCCGATGGGACCGCTTGAGCTCACAGATCTAGTCGGGTTGGATACACGCCTCCACATCGCAGAGGTGATTAGGGACTCGGGTGTCTCACCCTCGTTCGAGATTCCCGAACTACTCCACACTATGGTCAAAGAGGGTAATCTTGGGAAGAAGACTGGCCAGGGCTTCTACACTTGGGTCGATGGAAAGAAAGTTTAGATTGGGAGAATTGTCCATGAGTACTGTATATCCGTCCCACTTGATAACACAACGGTAGAAAATACATCGATCAGAATATGGGCATTCTCCCAACCCAAGGTTGTTCATTGAACACAGACTAGGTTTTGAACTTGGTACCACACGATGCACAGAAGAGGTTTCCAGAGTTCCTTTTACCACCACAATTCGAGCAGAATATTGCCTCTTTCTGCCCATCTCCTTTCTTTGTAATCTCCTTTCTGTAGGAGAAGAGAAAGATCAAGAAGCTCAGGGGTGAGAGGATCGAGGCATAGATCAGGGCTATGTCATTACCAGTGTAGGTAGTGTAGGGGGAGGAGGAGATATAGATCCCCATGAGCGTACTGCTAAATAGAATGAGGAGATTTGGGTAGGCATTGACCTTCAGAACCTTTCGTATCTTAAGCTGAATTCCGCGATGTCCAGATACATCAATAAGAACCTGTTCCACCGCACCCTTGATCAGCCAGATAACACCCAAGGTGACCGTCACAATCTTGACGACATTGAGAGTCTGTGCTGAATCAGAACCGGTGATTAAGCTCCCAAGGTACGAGAAAATCATGGCGGTGTTGTAGAGGTACACACCAACCATAATAATTGGAAGGTGTGACCGGAGCTTCTTGATAGACTCTGACCTCCTGAAAAATGTCAGAAGGTAGATCAGGAGGTTCATTCCAACTGTCAGGAGAAAGACATAGACCAGCATTCCGTCATAGGTACTCACCGTGATACTATCAATGGCTTCAGGATAGATGGACAGGCCGATGAAATAGATCGAATTGAGGGCTATTCTCAAAAGTATGACCATAACCACCATGATCACCAGGTGGAGCTTCTTCAGGACGAATTCGAGCTTCTCCGAGACAAATTTAACGATGGGGACAATACCCAACAGTCCGAACATCGGAGTGAGGAAATCCCAGAAGTACAGAATAAGGAACCACGCCACGAGGGAGACAGCGAGTACGAGTAGAATACCCACGATGGACACGGACTCCCTCTCCTTGGAGAAGTTCCTGAAATATATCCAGATGCTCGATATCACAAGGATCAGGGAGTAGTTAATCAGGAGATCCAGAAATAGAGAGGCATTCGGAGGTACGAAATTGGATGCAAGGTAAAGGGTCATCCAAATAGCAAATAACACCTTCCGAATAGATGAACCGTGCATCTCACGGAATGCTTTGAAGACAGTATTGGATTTCTTGACTTGCTCCCTGTAAACCTTGATTACACCAGACACAGACTGATCCGAATCGTAGTAGTATAAAACATTTTGGGACGACAGATACCTCGGTAACCACAGGACAAGCAGCACGATGAAATGAACACGGGCAGATCTTGGAATTTGCTAGAGAATTTCTTGACACTGAATTTTGTGGAAATCATACCAATTTGAGTGATAGATTGGAAGGAATTACAATACTTTTTTATGGATCACCTTATCCATTCTAGATGTGCTTGAAAGAGAGGAAGAGCTCCGCAATCTGCTGAATGACGGGAGAGAGGAATCCTTTCTTCAGGTGTTGGAGGGGACGGAAGGAGCGTTTAGACACATCATGCTCAGTTTCTACAAGCACTGCCAGAACGATTTTGAGAAGTCACTGGATCATGCGAGGCAAGGATATGAACTGGCGATTGAGGAGGGTGATGAGCGACTGATCCTGAGATCAATGACGAGGTTTAGTGAATGTCTCCACAGGTTAGGCAGGTATTCAGAGGCCCATGACCTCCTCGAATCAAGAATTGGATTCGTCGAGAGCCTTACAGCTGACGATCCCTACATCCATCAGTGGACCTCCCACTTCTACTACCAACTCGGGATAAATCACAATCTCTACACCAAGGAGTACGAGCGTTCACTTCCGTACTTCATGAGATCCGCAGACATGCGTAAGGACAATCCGACACTCCTAGCCCACTCGTACAACGGGATAGCTATCACCCTCGAACGGCTTGGTCGTCTCGAAGAGGCGTTGGAATACTACAACCACAGTCTCTCCCTGAAGGAGAAGGGCACTGTCGCTTACGCATTGACACTGGCCAACATCGGGGCCCTGAACAGCAATCTCGGTAACCTCGATCTTGCCCTCGAAAACTACCTCATAGCCAAGGAGATATACGAGAGGCACGAGCACTATCAAGGCCTGATCTCCGTCGAAGAACTCATGGGCTTTGTTGCCAAGGAGAGGGGGGATTTGAGCTCCGCATCTATCCACTACAACAACGCCAACAACATGGCAAAGGAGCTTGGGCTGGATGTCGAGGAGGTCAACACCCTCAAGAAGCTGATCCCCCTGAACATCGCTCTGGGAAGGAAAGAACTGGCAGAAAACCAGTTCGAGGAATTGAAGGCACTGGTGGAGAAGAACGGGTTCGACCAGTTCCACTACGACATGAAGTTCCTCGAAGCAATAATACTCAGGGACAAACCTCGGGTCTCCCAGAAGTTAAAAGCCTTGGAGCTGTTCAAGGACGTTGCGAAGGCCAACAGGAACTACGAGGTTATATTTGGTACCATGTTGTCAATCATTGACCTCCTCATCATAGAGTACAAGAAGTACGCGGACAACGAGGACAGAAAGTACGTCCTAGAAGAGATCATCGAGTCCCTCGAAACGTTCGAAGCCGAGGTGAAGAGGCTGAATTCTCCGAGTTTCAACATCTCATTGATGAGGGTCAAGGCCGTCATTCATCATCTGCAAGGGGAGACCGATCGCGCGCTCGAACTCCTCGAAAATGCAATATCCGATGCGAGGGGAATGGGACTGGAGTTGAAGACCACACGCATCTCCCAAATAATAGAGGACATCAACCAAGATCTGATACCAGATATCCATCCTGAAATCGGTAGTATCAGAAACGAGTATAGAGCACTCATACTCAGTAGTGAGATCTCAGAGAAAGATGCTTCGGATTTCTACGAATTGTTGAATGACAAGTATATTAGATAGGTGATATTAGAACTTACCCTGCTTCTTGAGGTAGAAGAGAACCCCTCCTATCGCGCCCAGTCC
>JALWRB010000121.1 GCA_027077875.1 Candidatus Heimdallarchaeota archaeon | reverse complement strand
GGCACATGGGCATCGATGTCTGGAAGGACGACGGGAGTGCAACCATCAGGGAGGCTTACCAGAAGTTCGTCATTGGAGGACTCTTCCTCAAGACAAAGCCTTCCACTTGTCATTGCCCCAAGCATAAGACTATCATGGCAGAAGCAGATACTATAGCTCAGGATTAAACACAACTTATCAGTCATTGCTTCACCCTAGTGGAGGAGGGGGATGCCCCTCCCTCCATCTAGAGTTTATCCACATAACTTCTCAACGCCCTAAACACCCGTTCGTAATCTCCCGTAAAGTAAGGATCCTCTATCTCTATCTCATCTCCTCCGACCTCTGACAAGAGGTGGATGTGCTCCTCTGGTATCCCACTCGATTCAAGATCCTCCACGTGTGATCTCGTCATCGCTAGGTAGACCATACTCTCTCTGTGAGAATGCTCTGATATGTGGGTCGGTCTGAACTCTTCGATCTCGTATGCTGGGACTCCAAGTTCGAGGAGTTTCTCTCGTGATTTCGGGTGGATCGTCCTGTTGTGATACGTCGTCCCGATCGATCTGACCTCTTTTGCCAGCCCCCGATGCTTGGCGTACAGCTCACAGAATGCAGACCTGATTATATTTCCCGAGCAGACAAAGACCACTGTGTCGTAACCGTCAATCATCAGTAATCACGATCTCCAATAATCTCCTTCTCGATTATATCGCTCCCCTTCTCGACATAGGTTGATCTCCCTACTTCTGAATAACCTAGGCTCCTGTAGACTTTCAAGGCTGCGATGTTGTTGGTGTCCGTGGAGAGAGTAACTATGAGTCCTCTCCTTCTCAGGTATGAGGTGAATGCTCTCATGACGCGTTTGGAGTATCCCTTCCTTCTGTGAATGATAGGAGTGCCAACTCCCCCAATCACGGCCATATCCTCCACCATAGCATTGACCCTTGCTACCGAGACTGCCTCCTCGTCCTTGATAAAAGCCGCGTGAGGATGATCGCTGAAATATCTCTTCGGGTCATCCAAGGTGTATCCGAAGTATTCTACCACCTTACTAGCAACCTCTTGGTCGTAGTTGGCATCATCGACAATGTACACGTCTTGATCTATCCAGTCGTCGTCACCTCTGTAGAGGAAGGTTATGTTCTCCAAACTTCTTGTGTAGTCGATAGAATCTGAGACTTCCTCAAATCCCCGACCTGACAACAGGAGAAAATAGCTTGAAAGACCATTCACCAACTCCGAGATCGCGCTTGCCAGCCCAGAGCCATAGTCACCTATAACAATCAACTGGTTCCCAGTACCGATGTTGAGCAGAGCACGGGATGAATTCGAGTTTAAGATAATGTAGAGGTTATCTCTCCTTGAATAGAGGTTGTCGAGACAGTATCCTCCCTCGACCAAGTGGCTCTGGTCATCAGACACCATCTCACTAATCGTAGACTTTACCTCCTGCAGATGCTGACTATTCATATCTCTTGGTCTCATACAGAACGAGAGGTACTCTGGATTATCTTGAAAATACTTCTCGACTTCTTGTTGGATTAGGACCATATGTGGCCATCGCAGTTAAAAAATATATACCTGCTTGATCTTCCAACTAAATTAGATACTTCAGATATTCAGTCCATATCTGTCGAGTCATCCAATGCCATTATATCCTCTTCCCAGTAGTCTAAGTAAATCTCATTACGTATTAACTGCTTGGTTCTATTGTCCAGCTTAACGGCCTTATACGTAGATCTGTTGCGATTGTAGTTGTAGAGAATATCTACTATTCGCTTCAGTTTGTATTCTACCATTGTGGATCTTCCTTTGAATATATAGCTGATTGTCAGGTTCCCCATGTTTCGTGAATGTATCTTAAATCCA
>JALWRB010000120.1 GCA_027077875.1 Candidatus Heimdallarchaeota archaeon | reverse complement strand
CCGAGGGCTCCCTTTTCAAGGATAGCCACATCCACATCGTCACGGGCGAGATATAGAGTTGCAGTTAGCCCTGTGGGACCGCCACCCACAATTACAACATCGTGGAAGTCATGACTCAGATTCTGGACGAGATCAAGCTTCTGAGCGAGGGTAGCATTATCCGGAACCACAAGAATAGATCCGTCATCAAACACAAGGGTGGGAATGCGCCTCTTGCCATCATTGATCTTCTCGACCTCGAGTGCTGCAGCCTCGTCAGCCTCAATATCAATCCAAGCATCTTCGTAGGATATTCGGTGCTCACCCAGAAACTGCTTCGTCCTCTTGCAATCAGAGCACCACGGTGCACCATAGAATTTGGAGATCTTTACCATGCATCTTCTGTCCATTTTCAATACTTAATACTAGCTGGAAGATTTTGAATAGAACATACTTTTATACAGATTTCTTGGTTTTTCAGTCGTATGAATATCAGCAGAGTTTCATTTATACATCCTCATCGTCCTCGACGAGAAATTCTTCCGGGCTGATGAGTTTCATTAGGATATCGTTGACCTCAGGTGTCACCTTACTGTTGGCATCTGCCTGAGAGCTTAGTCGTAGCTGGACGAGAAGTGCCTTGTACTGCGGTAGCATTTTCTGAAGTTTGAGGTGGTAATCTATGTACTCCTTCTTAAGATCAGTGAAGGTTTCCTTGTAGCCTCGCTTCTTGCTAGCCACAAGATCCATCTGTTCCTCCACATGCCGAGTGTATTTGGGAGTGACAATCTCCGGCCAGATAGGTTCCAATGAGGCGATCACTGCTCTTCCCCATGCTGTACTGACAAGACTCTGTCTGCTCTTCACAACATATTTTCGAGCAAGCAGTTTTTGAATGATATCTGGTCTGGAACTCTTTGTCCCTATCCTGAGGTTCTCCATCTCCAAGAGAATCTTGCTGTCCGTCCAACGGGGTGGGGGCTTGGTCTTGCTCTTACGCGAGTAGACCTTGAGGACCTCGAGTAACTCATTGTCAAGGATCGGGGGGAGAGTAGCCTCCTTGGGTTTGTACCAGTCATGGGCCTTCTGCCATCCAGTAGAGAGGATGACGTTACCCTTGGCCTCAAATGGCTCTTCTCCAAGATTTAAGGTAACCGTCGTGAGTTCTGATACCACGTCCTCCATGAACAGTGAGAAGTAGTATCGAGTGAGGATGTCCCACGCTCTGAAAGTTTTCTTGTCAAGTTTCGTGAGACCGACGAGATTCCCTGTTGGGTGAATTGGATCGTGATCTTCCGCCTCTTTCTTCTTACCGTTGTTCCTGACTTGGGAAAGATCCTTTATCTCTTTTCTGAAGATGCTGTACGGCTCCATCATCGCAATCTTCCCAATAATTTCCTTATGGGGAAAGCCCTCTGTGAACATCGCATTCTCAGTCCTCGGATATGAGAGCAGCCCCTTATTGTAGAGATCGACCATGATGTCCAAAGCCTTCTTAGCGTTTACCTTGAGAAGACGAGATAACAGTGATACTGCAGCGGTTGTGTTCAGTGGGATTGGAGGTTTTCGGTTTTGTTTCTTCTTAGCCAGCCGGGTGACCCTTGCAGAGCCTACACTTTGAAGTTTAGGAAGAAGTTGTTTGACCTCCTCCTCTTTCTCAAACACACCCTTCTTATGAGTGGCTGTAAAACCTCCTCCCTCACCTCTAAGATCCGCGAGAATCCTCCACTGATCCTTGGGTTGGAATGTCTCGATTGCAAAGTCACGGTGAACTATTAACCGTAGTGTAGGTAGTTGAACCCTACCGACAGATATCACCTTCACCCGAGCGACCTGTCTGGCAACAAAGGTTAACTCCCTCGTGCCTGCGAAACCTA
>JALWRB010000119.1 GCA_027077875.1 Candidatus Heimdallarchaeota archaeon | reverse complement strand
TCTGTGCTAGGGCTCCTTGTTCATGTCCTTGCGCATCCTCTGGCAGCGACCCAGCCAGAGAACCTCGTACTCATCGTGGGGAATAATCCGTTCAGCCAGCTCTGCAACCCCAAGAACACCCTCCTCGTTGCACCATCGAAGACAGACCTCATACTCGTCCCAGTCGAGGTCCTCGTCCTCCCACTCGATCTCTATGGTGCTCTCCCCCCTGAGGTATTGAGCGACCGCCCTCGTGTGCCCGTCCGTCATCATCATGTGACCATCCATTTGCTTCACCGGGACAGGGGGTAGATCCTCGCCACTATCAATCAGCTCCTGAACACGCCTGAGTTTTACCTTGCTGATGTACAGCTGGGAAGGACTGAGCTCGGAGATGTCAACCCTCACACAGCACACCTCCTATGTAGATTAATCTTACGAGGAATCCAGAATGATACAACCTCATCAGGTGCTTACTCTGTCTCATCTATTTATCCATTAACCCTGGAGCGCGTAGGATTGGCCGAGGATCACCGTCCTACACTTCCTACCGCTGGGTCAAATATCGTAACAAAACCATCTGGTGGATCAATCTTCTGCCACGCCCTTTTCTCAGGACTCCCTGCCGATTCTCCGCGACACCTACCACTAAAATTTTAATACCTTGTAGTCGTAGGTAGTTTGGTGCTTCCCTAACAGGAACCTGCACCGCTCTTAACCGGTGAAAAATCGGTGTAGAATTGCCTCCGTAGCTTAGCTCGGTATAGCATCCGACTGTTAATCGGAAGGTCGACGGTTCAAATCCGTTCGGGGGCGTTTTTTCATTACCAGAAAGTGACGATTCTGTTCACCTATTACCTGTTTTATTGTCTCCGAGAATTCTCCAGCTAACATAAGGTGTTCATTGAGACACATCTACTACAAGGCTCTCTAACCTTGATGCTTTCTTGGAAATGGCCAATGCAGATTTGTACCTACTTGCCCTCCTAGTCTTTCTGGGTTACCAAATTCGACAGGTACTTTACCACGAGACCTCCTTGTGTGGTTAAGGCAAACCCTTCTACAAGCCCAGCTTCCCTGAGCTTCTTCATAGCTCGGGAGACCTCGGGTTGACCACTCCATCCCAGTCTTGAAGCGATAGCGGTCTGGCTCATCTTCTTGTTCTTCTGCAGGAATTTGAGGAGTTCCATGAGCTTTGGTTCAGGGACGGAATCCTCGGTCATCCTGTAAGTGATCATCTCAGCACCTTGCGGTCTCATAGCCACCGTGATGGGTAGTTTGACCATCTTGTGTGCGAGCTCCGCTCCCCTTATGAGAGCAAGCTTTACTGGAATTCTCCCAGTCGAAGCATCTATCACTACACCCGCAGACCTGTGCTTCCGAGTTTCCCTCACGATATCTGAAGCGATTCTGTAGCTATTCTCCTCAAGTTTGAACATGTCGAGAGGAGACAGAACGACTGGGACTTGAGTCTTTCTGAAGAACGACTTGATATCTGATATGTTGTCCTCGGTGGTCCCTACCTGTCGGTCCTTGGGAGGTGGCTCATCCGAGTAGTACAGCATGACCTGTATCACACGCGGATGATTCATGGCTATGGTGTAAATCGGGTGATCCTCGATCCATAATCCAATTGAGGAGAATAGCAGAGTGTCCATAAGTCGATTATGCACTATTTATACATAAATGTACTTAATATTAAATGTATGCGGGACATATTAATATACTCGGAACTGGAAGAGATAATTAATACAATGGAGGTGAGAATATTACGAAGAAGATGACGTCAAAGGACGCTTCGCGCATTCAGTCAAATGCTGATAAGAGCGGGAAGAACCAAGACTTCAAGAGCAGAGCCCAGAGGGCGGCTTCCAAGAACAAGGG
>JALWRB010000118.1 GCA_027077875.1 Candidatus Heimdallarchaeota archaeon | reverse complement strand
AACCAGACGTGTCAAGGGAATCTTGATTCGGTTTCCCGAATTTGGGTTGACACCAATGTACCCACCAGTGCGTGTCTTACCAAGATATATTGGAAGATATGTCTTGGTCACCTTCATAACTCCATCCGCTTTACCCACCTTCTTATGCTTGATAAAATCAGCAGCAAGAGCGATCATCCCGACCTTTTCAGCGGTGGAATTCTCGGACTCGTCGAGATTAGAGTTATGGAACTTTATCTTAATACTTGGTCTGGATGCCATAAGCTATCTTTCCTTTTAATCTATATTGGTTGATGGCAGACATGTCTATTAAAGGATTTCATGATTCCCGAAGAAAAAAGAAAGGATAGACGCTGTAAATGCGAATTCCCTTCGATGTGTTGAACGAAAATTTAATTTCTAGCCATTTTCCCATCAAAGAGTTTGATAGTACGGTCTGCGTACTTTCTCAAGCTCTCATTATGGGTAGCAATGATAACGGCTGTACCCTGCCTACAAACGATCTTAAGCATGCGCATGATCATCTCCCCGGTCTCAGAGTCTAGGTTTCCAGTCGGCTCATCTGCGAAGATAACCTTTGGCTCCTTGATCAAGGCCCTTGCAAGTGCTACCCTCTGCTGCTCTCCACCAGAGAGCTCCTTGGGGTAGTGTTCTTCCCTATCTAAAAGCTCCATCTTCCTCAGGAGTTGAATGGCCTTTGTCTTGACCTCACCAGAAGGTACGTTGGTCGGATAGAGGGGGACTTCGACATTCTCCAAGGCGGTTAGGTGGTCAATCAACTCCCAGGACTGAAAGACGAATCCAACCTCGTCCCTCCTGTACTTTGTCAGATCCGCATCACTCCATGTCGTGATATCCTGACCACGGTACTCAATTGTGCCCTCTGTCGGTTTGTCCATTCCAGAGAGTAACTGTAATAGTGTAGATTTACCAGAACCAGACGGTCCATACAGTAGTATCATCTCAGCTGGATGTACCTCCAGACTGACATTGTCCAGCGCCCGAACCATCTCGGATCGCCCTCTCTTGTAAATCTTGACAAGATTCTTTGCTACGAGTAATTTTTCTGCACTCATAATTATCACTTATCCCTGAAAATTGCCATGGGCGAAACGCCGAGGCTCCTCCATGTTATGATGAAGGTCCCTGGTAATGAGATTAACACCACAATCAGGAATGATATCCAAACAGACACAGGTCTGAATAATGTCGACTGTGCAAAGTCAGACATGTAGAAAAGAACCAATTGGATCAACCCCATTCCAAGTGTGAAACCAATGATTGCATCGGTGAATATCTCGGTTACCAGAGAGGTCTGAATTGTTCCTCTGGAATATCCCATCGCCTTGAGAATGGCAATTTCCCTTTTCCGGAATCGGGTGATAAGCATTCCAAAAATAAAGACGAATAGAGCTCCACCGCCCACTGCTAACCCAAGAATTGTAAGTGCTTGTGCCCTATTCTTCTGCTTCACATCAATGGGAGAGGTCTCTGCGTTCCTGTTGAAATTTCCATAGGTGGCAGTGTCTGGGAGGAAATCCTGTTGGATGGTCTGCTCTAGGTCTGCCACATTCTCATAGTCCTTATTCGTCGGGATGTCAAACAATGGAATACCAGAACCTTCTATGACTATAGGAATAGCCATGCTGTGAATGAAAGTATCAGTTTCGGGATCCATTCCGTAGAGATCTAGGATATCATTGAAGGTGGAATCGTCTACGAAGAACCAGAGATCATCATTCTCTGACCCTACATAGTCCGAAGGGTCCATAATTCCAGAGACCCTGATTGTGACCTCATTAGCACCAGTGGTGAAGGTGAATTCGCTTCCTACAGCTATGGTACTCTCAATCACTACTCCATTC
>JALWRB010000117.1 GCA_027077875.1 Candidatus Heimdallarchaeota archaeon | reverse complement strand
CGGCCATTATCGAGTCCCTTCTCGACGGGGTTCTGGAGACCAAGATTGACGTGAGCACCTCATCCACCGAGATGTTCCGTATCAAGTTCTACCAAGGGGCAGATATCTCAGAGCTCTCGTCGTGGATTACAATCGGATAGATAGAACCTGTCCAAGATCTAAGTTTGTCAGCATTGAGAAGGAATCAATATCACAGGGAAACATAGTTTAGGGTAATGGGGTATTATTTAATAGAGCTAGGAGAACATCTCCTTGTACATCTTCCTCTTTTCTTCCATCTCCATTAGGACCGCTGGGATCTCATTGATTATATCGGTTGCCAACAGGCTGTTTCCATATTTGACCGCGGATCTCTCCCCTGCTCTCCCCATGATGTATGTACCGATTGCAGCAGCAAACAGGGGATCCTTCACAAAACAAGTCACGGAGGAGATGACACCCGCCAGAACATCTCCCGTTCCTCCGACAGTCATCCCTGGATGCCCGGTGTAGTTGAGAAATGTCCTGTAGCCGTTTGTGATGATGTCCACCTTCCCCTTGAGCACGATGGTACACTGGAGTGTCTTGGCCTTCTCCTCCAGAAAGGTTACGAGTTCCTGCTTGTCCTTGGGAACATCCTCACCCAGAAGGTACCGAAGTTCTGCCCTGTGTGGTGTGAGGATAGCGTGTGTATTGTACAGAAGCTCGTTTTGTCCTCTAAAAGCCCGTAGTCCATCTGCGTCGAGGACGAGCTGGATCTTGGTCCCGATCTTCTTCACAAATTCCCTCACAAATTTCCAGACCTCCTGCTTGTTCGAGATCCCCATGCCCATGACTACAGTCTCGTGCCTTCTCAGTGCCAGTTCGTATATCTGGTTGAGTGATTTTGGGGTCAGGTACTTCCCCTTCACCTTGGTGATGAGGAAATTCTCTGAATACCCGGCAACGACGTCCCTAATTGACTCAGGGATGACCGTTCTTACCGTGTCCACACCCATTCGGAGAGCCGCTCTGGTTGAGAGGACGGGAGCTCCAGTGAATTCATCGGAGCCCCCTATGATCATGAGGCGTCCATTGTCTCCTTTGTGGGACTCGCTGTCCCTCTCCCTGTAGAAGTGCGCGTACAGGTGGTCGTCCGTCACGAAGTTGTCGAAGGAGTGTATCCCGATGTCCACGCAGTGATACGCGAACCCAGATTTTTCCAGACCCCGCTTGGAGTACTGTATCGTGAGCGTCAATGTCGGTCTGAACTCTGGTCCGTGCCACTCACCGGAATTGCTGTCCATTCCTGATGGGATGTCAATTGAGACTAGGGTTTTCTCGGACTCACTGTCAACAGGGGCAATCTTTGCCAAGGCAGTTAGGTAGAGGTCGTATGGTGACCGTATCGGTGTTGATATGTTGATTCCGAATATGCTGTCGACAATCAACGAGCATTCACTGATGATTTCATTGTACTGCTTGATGTCGATCAGTCTCCACTTCTCGGATCTTGGAGATGTAAATTCTGCCTCTAGCTCTGTGGGTGGCAGTATCTGAAGAAGGGTCCCCTTATTCAATTTTTCAAGAGTGGTCTCGGCTTTTTTGGCCTCCGGACTCCTCATAGGTCGAGAAGAAAGCTGGATAACAGTCACATCCCAGTCGTTCTCAATAAGATCTCTTGCAATGACCAATCCGTCACCTCCGTTATTACTAGATGATGTGAGGATGGCAACCTGTTGTTTCTCCAAATTATTCCTGATATATTCCGCGCATCCTCTTCCCGCTCTTTCCATGAGAGTTGATGGTGTTGTCCCTGAGGAATAAGCTCTTGACTCAATCGCTCTCATTTCCTCTCTCGATATACCTTTGATCTCGCTAAGGGAGAGAGACTCCCAACTTTCTATC
>JALWRB010000116.1 GCA_027077875.1 Candidatus Heimdallarchaeota archaeon | reverse complement strand
ATGTTGGCATTTGTCCTACTGATAGAGGTGAGTGTCTGAACATCGAGAAAAATGATGTATCGCTGCAGGCGATGACATTATTTCAAATTGTCAACATCTCAGTCTTAATGGTCATTGCCATCAAGATACTTGATTGGAGTGAGATTTATGCTCTGACTGCTATGTACATCGTTGCTGGATTATTTATATGGATTCGAGGTGGTTCAGAGCTGGGCAGGATATCTAACCTTTTTCGACGGTATTTGGTCTATGCCTTAATTTTCTTTCTGATTCATTTGAAAATGGTTTACTTGATAGATACTGCGGTATTAGTAAACTCGGAGGTTATGACTCAATCCAGAATCATTATAATTGGGATACTATCGTATAGTTCCGTCGTTTGGCTTCATTTCTCCGACCCTAGAAAATCATTATTTATTGTACATTCCGACTTTTCGAAAAATTCGGGGCTCCAGCTAGATGAGATGAGGAGATCGTACAATTTGACCAGAAAACTTTCTACGATGTACTGGTGGTTGATCTCTCTCTCATTTTATCTCTCAGCTATTCATTTCCTCTTCACCATATTATTGGTCGAGAACACTCTCATCTTTATGACCTTCGATGTCCTTGGATCACTTGTGATATTCTATTTCTTTTTCCAACACCACAATGAGAATTGGAGACCTCTTTCACATGACGAGTTTATCCATTTACTACTAGAGCTCAGGGAGAGAAACTCAGGTCTCCCATTGGGTCGAAGTGTGCACACGATGGTCCATGATATTGATCGTATTAATAAATACGTTGATTCTTGCTTTGCATCCGATACCCGCATTCAATACAAATACACTGATGGTGTGAAAGTTGAGATGAACGTACATAGAATAGTTGCGATTGAAGGAATACATTTTCTCCTCATTGTAGGAGTACTATATCTGCTCATTTCCAGAGGTTCGCTATCATTGGATATATTCCTCATCGTTATTTTTCTGGTTCTCATCAATTTGATATCGATATGGACTACTGGAACTTCAAAACTTCGGAGAATTGTCCTTGTCTATTTGAGATACTCTATCATTGCCCTGTTAGTCCTCCTTATTTACATGAGGGAGGTATACCTGGTCGATACATCTGATAATTTAATGAGGTGGTCTCCAACCTTGTTCTTCCTAGGGTCTGTGAGTATGATTCTACTGACCATTGCTCATATTTCGAATGGATATGATTCAATCTTTATGGTGTATCCCAACTTGGAGGTGGATGACACTCTCCTTCAAACCCTGTGCAAATTGTATTATATGACTGGAATTCTCTCTACGATGTACTGGATGGGCATTGTCACTTCTCTATACTTTTCTTCCATTCATTCGATTTTTGTTCTTCTCTCTGTCAGGAATGTCCAAGTCTATAGATTATTCGATGTCCTAGGATCTCCGTTGGTACTGTATCTCACATACAGGAGTCACAGAAAGAAACTAGACTTTTTATCCAAAGATGAATTTAGCTTTCTTCTTCAAAAACTCCAGAAGAAAGGAATGGGTCTCTCAATGGGTCGAATAATCAATGTGGGAAATATGCTTTTAGAGATGGAAGAATAGTAAATCGAAGTGACACAATAAAACTTAACTTATCCAGATAAACTATTGATTTAATGGGTGTAAGGATACTAATCATTGATCTGTTCTTTATTCTGTGAGGTAAATATCATGTTCATTTCATTCATATGGTTCGAATGTTTATTTTGTTCTCTTACCTTTCTCATACATGGTGATTTGTTCGAGACTGAGTTAGTTAATAATTAGTCTTGAAGGATGCACATATTCCCTTATCGACTAATGAGTTGAAGAATACGGTAAATGTTTATTACCTATGGATTGGATAACTATTTATGACATACTTATAGTGTACCATCTTGTGATGAGTGTCTTGGCAATTCAACTCTCGAAAGGTGTGATTGCATGAAAGTTGGTTGTTTCCTGAAGAGCACAGTGATCTATGCTGTTGAATGGTTAGTGTTAAATTATTACATCTATACCATGTTCAAAGGAATAGATTCTATAATAGGTATGACCATCGTGATCTTTGTCTATCTAATTCTGGAAATCAGAGTTATTATCAGGATCATTAAATCAGAAGAGATATTTGATCCTCTCATTCAGAGATTCCTCGTCGGTAGGAATATGCTGAAGCTCGTCCTCTACTATCTAGTCATAACCGCGATACAATTCAGATTAATTGGTTTTCCAGATGTTTGGGGGAGAGAACCTTGGCGGTACTACTCGGTGATCCTTTCATATACAGGATATCTGGCTTACTGCTACATCACACGCAGAATTGTACACTCAAGGAGTAGATTGATACGGGAGGTCATGGAGAGCTATCCGATCTATCAGAGCTTAGGTTTGGAGGAGTCATTCCCTTGTGCTTACCGTTTTCAATCTCATATCCTGTCTTTGAATATAAATTTTAACTCCATGGGAATAGAAGAACTTCCTGACGGATGGATCAGGATGGTGGGTCATGCGGAGCAGATCAATCTCTCCCACAATCCAATATCAGCTCTGAACATCAGTGACGAGGATGTGCAGTGGTTCAGGGAGAACAGATTAGAAATCATGATAATCGCGTTGGACACTGATATTAAATTGAGCCGTCAGGAGATCAAGGAGTACCTTCCTGAGATTAAGGTTCTTGCAGGAAGTGAGGAGGATCTGAATGAGATCCTTAATCATGTTATATTCAGAGCTAAGTTCATTGCTAGGAATCTAGTGATGATGGAAGCTTCCCTGTTAGCTGATGTCTTCATGAAGTGGTTAATGGTTAGTGGTTATGTTGTTTATCCACAGAACACGGAAGAGCTAGAGCTGCTCAAGAAGATGTTTTATATTCCTATGAGTGAATCTCTGGAAGAAATACCTGATGATGAGTCATCTGAAGATGAGTCTATCGGAGGGGATCATTAGATCCTTCTTCAGAGACAACTGCGTGTGAATTCAAGATTTTAGTTAATTAGATATCAGCACCTTCTTCTGTTAGGTGAATTCTACAATAACGTGCTGGGAATACGCCAAACGGGTATGTTTTGTGTGTAACAGTTCTTGGTTTTACTACCAAGATGTAAAGTTGTCCGTGAAGAGCTGAATATATTTATCTTATCCGAGAAAATAGAGAACCTGATGGGCATCAGGATTCGGGCCGTTGATTCGCTCTACCCCCTTCCGGGCACAATCTGTGTCAATATCATGTATAACTTTTGGGTATCCGCACTATGGGACGCAATAATGGGAGGCCAGACCCTGGCAGACGTCGTGGCAGGGATCTTCACGGGAGTGACCACCGCCTTGGAGACGGTCAAGAAAAACCTGAATGCCGCGTGGGACGGGATCAAGAGCGCAGGGCAGTTCGTGACTAATACTGTACTTAATGCTATTGGGTCTGGAATAAGCTCCCTACTGAATAAATTTATTCGAGTTCTCCTGATATCGATTAACTCAGTTCTTGGGACAGAAATACGAGCAGAAGAGAATCTGTTAAGGATCAATAATGAATTCTATAGATTCGCAGTACAGTTCAATAATTCTAAGCTAAATTTGGTTATTTTCAATTCCACTATAGCCCTTCTCGACTTGAGTTCAATGTTTGAAGTTGAAACTCTTGGGCCAGAAGAGGCTCTTGTAGATATCTACCAGTACTTCACAGAAGGAACAGGACTTGAAATGCTCAAGCTTTCGATCGCCATGATACTTGGGGAGATTTTCCTCTCAACCGTTATTGGTATTAGTGACAATGCGATCGCGACTTATGGACAGTACGCACTCTATATTATCCTATTGGCTTTCCTCTATCAACTGTTCAGATCTGGGGGAATATTTGGCCCGAAACCATCGCCAGAGGTCGCTGCGGCGTTATCAGAATATAACACATTTATGGTATTGTATCTGATGATGGGTTTACTTGTAATGAGAAATATCAAATTAAAAGAATTGACATTAAAATTATTAATTTCAGAGTACGGAACAGTTATTCTCGCTATAATATTGGAGACTGGACTCTTCAACTTTGTCCATTTTATGAGTGGAAATAAGGATGTGATAGAAGGAATTTCATGGATGCCAGAATTACTAGCCACTGCCATAACAGGGATTATGTTTGTCGGTGAGCTATTGGCGATCAGAAGGGTAATGGGAAAAATTTTGATTCTCACAGTTAATACACTGCTCATCATTACTCATCTGATGCTTGCCATAATCTGGGATGGTGTATGATATGATGCAAAACATGGATACCTCCTTTCGTGATCTCCTGAAAAAGGAGATCGATATATATTTGAGCATGGTCGTTTATATATCTATCATTTACGTGCTATTACGAACCCTAATATTAGATCACGTCAGATTTTCTGAGATACTTGATCAATGGGTATACTACCTATCTATGGTTCTGACATTTATTTTCTCTCTATCAATGGCTTATCCTCTCTTATCTCTCTTGTTCCATTTCGAAAAAGTGAGGAAGGAGCCCAAGTTTTACCAGAAAATCTTCGTCACTATCTGTCTAATCTGCGCCCTTTTTGTTCCTATCGTGTCAATGCCCTATGCTGGCTCATTGTGGTATAACTTCCTTCTATTCAGTATAGCATACATAATATTTGCCTCTGGCTATTTCATCTTCTTCCTGATCCTGATACACTTCACAAATCCAACAGTCACACCGAATAAGTGAGACTTCATAACGAATTCACTGACTTTCCCAGATCGATTTATGGTCAGTATTTAGCCTATTACAACCCGAATCTTTCTTGGGTGAATATCTGTATGAATTGGGATAACAACTCATTAGAATGCACGACAAACTCATCACTGTATGCTGTAGAATTGTTGGAAACCTCCGGGAAATATTTATCTTATACTGATTTAAGCTAGGTCTTATGGGATCTATCAGGATCTATGATACCCAAATCAATTTGCATCAAATACTAGAAATTGAGACAGTGAATCTTTCCCTACCTCTGAAGATCATTCACAAATTGGGGAATTCGATCCTGTCGTAACGTGGTGATTTTCATGGACAGAGAGAACTCGGATCCATCTAAATTGAAATGGTTGATCCTCTCATACTTATTATTTGTTTTCCTTTCTCTGCTATACTACATGGGTGACTCTTATGGAATAATGATGAAAACGCTATTAGAAGTTGGTACGGCAAATATCATTGTTTCTATAGGTATAATCTTTTGGGAGATTGTTAGTGTGTTACATATTGTCCATTTCCACCGGAATCCGCCTGAACATGAAGATCTGATCAATTTTTTCGAGTTCATGGGACCATCTTTCCTAGTAGTCCTGTTCTTCAATGGTTTCAATCCAATATGGGTGTCCACCTTGTTATTTATACACTACCTTATCTCAGGCTCTACTTTTCTCATAGAAGAAAGGAACCTTCTCTATAAACAGTTTTCTGGTTTGAGTAATATAGTTATGCCCTTAGTAATCTATCTTAGATATATAGGAATCAGTAGGATACTTATTAGCATAATACTGAGTCTCTACTCATTATTTCTCTCTTTCCCTAATATAAAGAGGACGAATCATATTGATTTGTTGGAGAAGTAGTTGATGTATCATGGCAGATATCTTGCTTTGCACAATATAAGGATGATTCCCAGTGTAGCGATGAATCAATATGGAGATTCAATCAGAACTTAGTCTCTTCGATCTTCCTGATCTTGGCGTACCATTTGTCGAACTGGTCAGGGGTGTCGGGGTAGTTCTTGGCTAATTTCTGTACCTTTGCTTGGAGCCTGTAGGTTTTCCACAGTGCCTTTATGACATTCGGACGTTTCATCATCTTCATCATTTTGTAAGGCCAACTTGTCGGCTTGGCATCGGGTTTACCCAGCTCCTTTTCCACATCTGCCTGAGAGATGATCCTCTCCCTGATGAGAAAGTCAAACCCTTCGAAGTGTTCCTTGTCGATGAACTTGATGATCCCGATCCCGATGGCATGCTTTACTCCATACTCTCCCCAGATGTACTTGTTGTAGTCCCAAAGTCCTCTCTCGGAGACGTCACCTTTTTTGAGGGCCTCAACGAGGAACAGTCCTGCCTTGGCTCCACTCTGCAGTGCTGGACCATGACCCTCACCGTTCAGTGGGTTGACAAGGGCTCCTGCGTCACCTGCTGTGATGAAGCCGTTATGTACCAAAGAGTACAGGGGGAGTCTGGCTGGGATGGATGCACCCCTGCTGTCAAGGACCTCGTAGTCGGAGAAGTACTTCTTGGTAATATCATCGTTCATTTTACGGATGTCCTTCCCCCGGTTCTCTGGTCTCTTGAAGTACCCTAATCCAACATTGAGCTCCTTCGGCCCCCTGCTGAATATCCAGTAGTACCCGGGCATGACATCTTCCATCGATGGGTCATAGATGAGGTAGATCCCCTTCTGGTAATTGTGTTCCTCTTTCGTGCGTATGATCTCTCGGTATGCCACGAGTATCTCCTCCATTGGGATCTTCCTCGGGAACTTTGTGCACATGCTCTCAGGTAATCTTGCTCTCACAACTGCTTGTGCACCTGAGGCGTCCATGACCACCTTGGATCTGAGCTCGACCTCACCGTCCTTGGTGAGTCCTCGGAGTCCTTTGACGGTGTTCTCCTCAACGATGACCTCGAGCAGTTTGAACTTGGGGAGTAGATCAACTGTATCGAGCTCCAGCGTAGCATTGAGCAGGGTCTGTCCGTAAGACAGTCTATCGACTGTGGTCGTTTTGTCTGGAATCTTGAGTGCGGAATCAGGAGTTGCGGTTTCCAAGAGTGCGAAGTCGATGTGTTCCTTGATATCCCCTTCTTTAGGTAGTGGCAGTCCCGTCCATTCGTGTACCTCATTGTAATTATGGGGGTGGAGGGCATCGCCACACACTTTGTCCCCGATTTTATCCTTAGGTTTCTTGTCGACTATGAGGGTCTTAATCCCAGCTCTTCCCAGAGCATAAGCGCATGAGATTCCTGCGGGTCCTCCACCTACTATAATTACATCATACTCGTTCATAGTTTTCCTCTCAAGGAACAGGTGAAAAAAAGGAGATTATAATTGTTCTTTGACTGAGATGAAGGATTAGTTCTTTCTTCTAGGAATCAGTGCAATCGGTACCAATGCGAGAACTGCGAATATCCATGGATAGGGTACGTCTGCAGAACTTGTTTGTGTCGCATCCTCAGTATTCTCGGTAGTGGTTTCCTCGGTAGATGTGGTCGAACTCACCGTGTCCGAGGTGGAGGTGGTAGAAGTTGACATCAATGGTGAGGAGAGCGTAGAGATTCTCATGTGGAGGAAATAGTTCCCGAAACCAGTGTCTGCTTCGAGGAGTAGTCCAGAGTTCTTCTCGTAGACGAGGTAGGTCTGCTGCGCACCTGCGTCGATGTCGATCACCACGGTGTCTACGGTGATGTTGAAACCATTGGTCATGTAGCTAAATTGACCCTCTGTCACATTCATGGAGACGAGGTAGGTAGCTCCTGCTGCTGATTCGTTCAGGGCATCCCATGTCGTGTTCGCGACCAGACCGAGGTCATACTTGACCTCCCAGTAGGACAGGATGAGATTGCCATCTATCGAGGAGTCAGGGTAATTTGTCTGCTCGAATGACCCGATAGTGATGTTGAATTCTGCGTCGGTGCT